>URLG01000008.1 GCA_900548535.1 Candidatus Segatella intestinihominis
GCATGGAGTCAAATTTCTCCATGATTGAAAAAATTCCTCCAAAAGGTGTGAGTTTCTCAGATTTAATTTGTATTTTTGCCATGTCATATTAGAGTTTTGCTTGTTTTCTTTTTGCAACACTAAGATAAGTGAAAATTCTGACATGGCAAAATCCTGGGCAACTTTTTGTTGCTCAGGAACTTAAAAAGTTATATTTGGAATAGTGTTGCGGAATTAAGGTTAAAAAGAAACTCCAAGAAGAAAATGAAAAGCAATATTAGAAAGCAACTTTCCATTACGTCACCTAAACAATCAAGACGATTGCTTGAAGTTGGCTATACCATAGATACCGCTGATATGGTATGGATAAAACATCAGTACTGCGTTTCTTCAGTACTACAAGAAAAAGAGAACGCTGAAAATTATCCCACTGATTCATACGATATTCTGCCAGCGTGGTCGCTATTGAGATTGTATCAAATGCTGCCACCTAACCTCAATTTATTGGTAAATGAGGATGCAGACGAATGGAATTTATGGGAATTGAAAATTGACAAGGATAAAGGTATTACTTATGTTGATAGTGACGGAAACTATGCATATATCGAAGAGTCATATAGTTTGGTTCCAATAGATAATCTTGTCAATGCATTTATTTGGCTTGCAGAGAACGATTGGATGTATGCTGTTGATGAGGAATTTAATAGTTTGCCCGAAATGATGAAATAGAATTGTCTCAAAATAAAGATTTACACATTCTTAACTATTCCGACTTAACCCAGTATTTTACTTGGGTATAAGACAAATGCTAGCGTCCTCACGGATTGCTAGCATTCTTTATTCTCATAATTTCTTTGTACCTTTGCACCGCCAAGTCCCACCTTGGCGACTGTTCAAAATAATAAACATAAAGATTTAGAAATTATGACACTTGAAAATATGTTTCAATCTATTATAGTTGATGACCGTATGGAACGCTTAAACTCAGCCATTGAAAAAGTCTATGGAGTTCATGCGGTTGGTGCTGTATATTCTGAAAATGAAGAGTTAATCCAATACACAGAATCGTAATGGAATAGCAAGGCAGGATTTAGTTCTTGCCTTGCTTTCTGACTTTCTTCTTGTTAGTATGGAGCATCTTATCCATAGCCTTATCAAAATTACCACTATTGTTATCAATCTCCATAATCTCTTTCAGCCGTTCTTCGGGCATGTCTTGAAGAAAGTCAGGCAGTTTTGTTCTATCAATCATTATGCTGTGAGTTTGTTATACGTTAATCTACTCTTGCAATGCAGAATAGCCTCCGCAAAGCGTTCATTAATAGAAACGTTGCGAGTATTATAACGGAAACAAAACTCGTCAAAGTATCTTTGCATGTGTTTACGGCTAACCCAGTTGTATATGCCATTGATAGCACGCTTGCTATAATTTCCCCAAAAGGCTTCAATCGTGTTCGTATATGCGCCACCACTAACATAGATGCCGTGTCCGTGGTCAACAACGTGGTGTTTATAGACTTTTGATATAAGCCTATATCCGTGCCACTCATCAGAGTATATAGTGGCGGAGTGCTTAACCTTACACAACACAGGTGGTGTTAGCTGCTTGTAACTCGTATTTTCTACTACTTTACAGAAAACTTTACCACCACGCTGCAATATGCCCATTACGGGAACTTTATCAACGAATGCTCTGCCTTGGCATTTCTTCGCTTTCTTGTTCCAATGCCGATTTTTATTCTTGCCACCAACGAAAGTCTCATCAAGTTCAACCTCACCGTCAAACTTTTCTTTGTAGTTTTGCTTGAAGGCTTCACGTATGCGGTGCGTCATAAACCAAGCGGTTTTCTGAGTAACGTGAATATCCTTAGATAACTGCACAGAAGATATACCCTTTGTGTGACAAGTTACCATATAGATGGCATAAAACCACTTACGCAAAGAGATTTTAGAACCTTCAAACAGCGTACCTATTCGTATGTTGAAGTTCTTGCTTGTGTTCTTACAACGATACATACCATCACCCCTTCGGTAAACTTTTGAAGTTGGGTCGTATGGAGATACTGGCTTACCATTCTCCCAAAGTTTACTTTCAAGGTAACGGATACATTTCTTCTCTGTATCGAACACTTGCATAAGTGTAAATGCGGAGTTGAAATTGTCAAAGCTAATCGTCTTCATAATCCAATCATTTTGGTGCTTGGTTACATTAACTTTGGCAAGATTTTGCGTTGAGCAAGAAAAGGCTAAAACCTTGTGATTTTAGCCTTTGGGAATACACAACTATCAGTGTATCAATCGTTATTGAGAGATAGTTAAACTTTGTGAATAAAAAATTTGACTACCCTATGTTAGGGGTATTGTCGTATATAGTCACCTTTTTTAGAATAATGCTGGAGAGTATGAGAGTGTAAAATAAACTGTGTTAACTCTATTATTGTAGCTTGACACAGTTTAGTTTTACACTCTCTTGTTAATAGAACTCACCTATCTGTTGTTAATGCCATTCCTTGTTGTTGGTATCATTCCATGAGCCAGTCGAGTACGTATTCTTGCTTGATGCCGTCATGGAAGATGACGGGGTCGTTGTCCAGGGTGAGCAGATACTTGGGGAAACTGTCGGAGATGGATTTCAGGGGCGCCAACTCTCTCTGCATCGTGGTCTCATCCCTTACGCTGAGCGATACCTGGTAGTATGCCTTGTGCTCGCCATTGATTACCACGAAGTCTATCTCTGCATCACCGGCTTTGCCTACATAGATTTCACCGCCACGTCGTGCTAGTTCCAGATACACAATGTTCTCTAGTACATGCCCCAAGTCGCCACCTTTGGTTCCATTGATGACTTGGCGCAGACCTACATCGGCAAGATACAGTTTCTGTCCAGTCTTCAACAGCTGCTTTCCCTTGGCATCATATCTCAGCACAGGGTAGAAGATGTAGCTGTCGGTGAGGGCAGAGATGTAGTTTTCTACCGTATGGGAGGTTATCTTTCTGCCCAGAGAGGTCATCGTGTCGCTGATGCGCTTGATGACGGATATGTTGCCTATGTTGTCGGCTAGGAATCTTACCACACTTTGCAGCATCATCACGTCGGTTATCTTCTTGCGGCTCACCACATCCTTCAGTACGATGGTGTTGTAGAGACCAAGCAGATATTCACGTACCATCTCTCGGTCTTGGCTGATTTGAGGGATGTATGGGAAGGAACCCAGCTCGATGTATTGGCGATAGGCTAGCTCTCGGGATGTATGGGCAGGCTGAGTCTGCATGAATTCTCGGAAGGAGAAAGGGAAGAGCTTAATCTCGATGTATCTGCCGGTGAGCAGGGTGGCTATTTCACCAGAGAGCAGGTAGGCATTGCTGCCAGTAATGTAGATGTCTACGTTGTCTAGCAAGAACAGGCTGTCTATCACTTTCTGAAAATTCTCCACCATCTGTATCTCGTCAAAGAAGAGATAGTTCATCTTGTCTGGACGCAGGTTCTTCTTTACGTGCGCGTACAATACCTTATAGTCGAGGAACGGCTCATTGTCAAGATCTTCAAAGTTGAGGTCCTGTATCTGTTCTTCGACCACTCCGTCTGCTATAAGTTTTTCCCTGAACATTCTCAGCAGTGATGACTTGCCACAGCGTCGTATGCCTGTTACCACCTTGATGGCCTTCTTGTCTCTCCATTTCTCCAGGAGATTCATATATTCTTTGCGTTCTATCATATTCTCTTTATGTTCTATCTTGATAGCTAAAAATGAAATGCACTGCAAATATACGAAACTTTTATGAGGAAAATGCAGTGCAATGCAAATTTCTTGTATTTTTTAGCTAAAATTTGCAGCGCACTGCAAATTTCTTTCTGTAAAACTGATAACAGTTTCTGTAATCTGTATATCCGATGATGGCATCATCATCATTTGCTGCCACAGGCATTGCCGATACCACACAGGTGCATGGCATCAACGAGGTGGTGGTGACGGACAGCCTCAGTTTGCTGGACTCTAACGAAAAAAGTTAGCCAACAATAAAAAAGCTCGCAGATTCACCAAGAAACCTGCGAGCTTTTATATTATTTCTAGGGTGGAGCTGGAGGGAATCGAACCCTCGTCCGCACAAGGAAACCATACGCTTTCTACACGCTTATTCCAGCCTTCGGTTTTCGAGGTATGACAAGACCTGGACCACCAACCATACCCTTATCCTCTAAAATTTCATCTGGGCAACGAGGCGTACCTAGACTATTTCCGATTTGCCTGCACCGCTTGACCAACAAGATTCGGAACTACATCCGTTGAGCGATGTCTCGTTCCATCACCTTGTGACGGAATAAAGTTAATCTACTGTACTTCGATTAAGCAGCGAGAGCGTAGTTATTTTCGCCAATTAATTTTTTGTTCACTAAGATTTAGGAGGTAGCCAACGAGCCTCCGCGTGCTTACGTACCATTTCATCTCGCCGTCAAATCCAGTCAACCCCGAATCTTCTCGACTTTTTGATAAAAAAGTACATCCCGACAACCACTCACTAGTGGATATCGGGATGCAAAGATAAGGCGAATATTTGAAATCACCAAATATTTTGGCAGAAATCTTTGGCTTTGAGCCAATTTTTAATGAATATCTTCGATTCTAAGCCTAAATATAATGAATATCTTTAGTTTTCACCGAAAATTTCTGCCAGTTTCTTGTTCATGCGCTCTGCAAGCACCGTGGTATAGGCTACCTTGCCCTCTGGAGAGATGAGATACATCGTTGGCAACCAACTGATATGGTATGCCTTGGATATCTGAGTCTCCTTCCATTTTTTGAACTCGCTGTACTGCTCCCAGTCCACACCGTTGGCCTGGGTATAGGTGTCGAGCTTTTGCTTGTCGGTATCCATGGATACGCCGATAAACTTGGCACGAGTGCCATACTTCTTGTACATTTCCTTGACGGTAGGAATCTCTCGGCGGCAGTCGGGACACCAAGTTGCCCAGAAGTCCAATACCGTCCATGTACCCTTCTTCAGGGCAGGGAAGGCTGGTGCCTCAGTGCCCACTGGCAGGAGAGCCTTGGCATAGAGCGAATCGGCATCCTGAGTAGCAGCTGGCTGCGCAGTCTGTGTAGCCTTTGCACCCGAATTTTTTGCCTGTGCTCCGATGATGGATGCCATCACCAAGAGCAATGATAATAATGCTTTCTTCATATTACTTCTCATTTTATGTTGTACTAATTCGGGTGCAAAGATACTACTTTTTTCTGAATTATTTCACACTCCACTCAAATAATCCGCAAGAATGTGTCTCTGGCTGCTTCAACTCCAGCTTCACTGCCTTGGTCTTCACTGGGTCGAAGTTTACGGTGCTAGCTACACCTCTGTTGGTAGGATAGCCGTCTGCGCCTGTTACTTCCTTCCAGTTGCCTGCCTCGTCCTGGTAGTAAATCTTCCAAGAGTCTGGCACTTTGCAGCCGCCCCATGGCTGGTCATCATACCAGTATACGGTGCTGGTCTTAATCTCCTTAGCCTCTGGGAAGGTGTAGGTTATCCACTCGGTGGTGTTCTTCTTAGGCCACCAGTGGCAGTAAGGGATGGAGCGGTCGTTCTCATCAGCTGGTACCAGACCGTCGGTGATGCTGCTCTTGGCTGGAACAGGAGAAGAGAACTCCACCTTTGCCTGAGATGCCAGTGTGGCTGGAGCTGATGGGCGAGCTGCCTTCACGTCCTGAGGCAACCAAACCTTCATATTGCCATTGCCACGATGAGCCCATGCGAAGTAAGGGATGAGCTTCAAGATCTCGTCCTTGGTGGTGAGCTTGCCGCTCTTGTCGAAGGCGAGGCTCTGTACATTCTCAGTGAGAGTCTCCAGGTTCTGTCCCTTGTAGAGCGTGAGCACGTTCTTGTAGTCCTTGGAGATGAAGGCATCGTAAGCCATCTTGCCCTCGGTAAACTGAGGGTCCTGATTCTCCAGGAGGCTCATGATGTCGAAGTTGTTGTCTGGCCATTCTGCGCAGTATACGATAGGACCACGCTCGATGCTGATGCAACCACGGTCTGCCTCCACCTTGTTGTTGGCACGTACGGTGCGAGCCTCCATGTCGAAGTGGATGCGAACCACGTCGCCCTTCTTCCACTTGCGGTTGATGGTGTAGTAGCCGTCCTCTGTTACCTGGGCAGCTACATTCTTGCCGTTCACGGTGATGGTGTAGCCCAGACGCTTTCCGTCGCTATAATAATAGAGGTCACTAGGCACAGGCTGTCCCTTGACCCATCCTGGGATACGAATCTTCAAGCCAAACTGACCAGCCTTGTTCTCATCCACCTTCAGTGCGATGTCGCCATCCCATGGATACTGGGTGTCTTGGCTCAGGCTCACCTTCTTGCCAGCCACGCTGAGCTGAGAGGAGTTGCTGAGGAAGAGGTTGACGTATACATTTCTGTCCTTGACGGCATATACATAGCCTGGGAGAGAAGGCAAGAAGCGGCAGATGTTGCTAGGGCAGCAAGCACAGCCAAACCAAGCCTGGCGCTGATGCTGACCCATGCTCTCCAATGGGTTAGGATAGAAGAAACCACCACCGTCCATGCTCACACCAGAGATAAGACCATTGTACAGCGTGCGCTCCAATACATCATAATACTTGCTCTCGCCATGCAGCAAGAAGAGGCGATAGTTGACGTAGACATTACCGATGGCGGCACAAGTCTCGCAGTAAGCACTCATGTTTGGCAGATAATAGTTTGCTCCGAATGCCTCGCCATTGTTGGTGGCTCCGATACCGCCAGTGATATAGAGTTTCTTGCTCACGATGTTGTCCCAGATGCGGTCGATAGCATGGATGTAAGCGGTATCGCCAGTGAGGGCGGCTACATCAGCCATGCCGGCATACATATAGGTGGCACGAACGGCATGTCCCACTGCCTCGTCCTGCTCCAATACGGGTTTGTGGCTCTGAGAGTATTCTGTCTGAATCTTGGTCTTGCCACGATAGTCGAGGAAGAACTTAGCCTCGTCCAGGTATTTCTTGTTGCCAGTGGCGAGATAGAGTTTGCAGAGAGCCATCTCTGCTATCTGGTGTCCTGGTACCACGCAAGCCTGACCTGCTTTTGGACCCACCTCCTTGACCACGCAGTCGGCGTAGCGGATGGCGATGTCAAGGAACTTGCGGCTACCTGTAGCCTGCCAGTGAGCCACGGCACCCTCCACCATGTGGCCGAGGTTGTAGAGCTCATGGCTCAAGTCTTCCTCCATGTTCCATCGAGTGTCGCCAGCCCAGAAGTGAGGATGCTTTGGGTTCTGGGTGCGGGCTGTGTAGAGATATCCATCAGGTTCCTGAGCCTTACCGATGATGTCGAGTACACTGTCGATATAAGCCTTCAGCTTCTGGTCTGGATAAGTCTGGAGCACGTAGCTAGCACCCTCGATGGTCTTGTATGGGTCGGTATCGTCGAAGCTGTAAGGCATCAACTTGCCCACGTCGTAACTCTCGCTAGGGTGAGCGGCGCGCTCAAAGTTCTTGTATCTGCCCTCGGTCTCGCACTTGCTGAAAGCCAGTGGAATGGTTACCTTGCGAGAGGTCTCGATACGTTGTCCCCAGAACGAGTTGTTCCATACTTTTACTGATGTGAAAGGTACTGGAGTGATAGGGTAGCCCCCCGAACTTTTGTTTACCTTCTGTGCCGAAGCAGGCATCAATGCCAATGCCGCCAAGGCTGATGTAATGAAAATCTTCTTCATTGCTATATGATATTATTCTATTTTTAAAATTTTGATTTTACAATTCCAAAATGAAAAGTCGTAAAGTGCTGGAGTTATCTCACTTTTAGCCGAGATAATGCTGAATATTATTTTTTGATTTTTTTCGAAAGAATAATTCTCATAATCTCTTTTGTTAATGTGAATGACATCTTTGATGTGTGGCATATCAGTAGGAGTACTTTCTGGTTGCTCCGTTACTTTAATTCCTAGTGTTACTGTTTCTGGATCTATATATTCAATATAGCCAGAATAGGTGTTAACTGTATCGTCATCATCATCGTTACAACTTGAGAATATAAGACTCCCCATAAATGAAATAAATAATGAACTCAGAAAGAAAAATTTATATCTTTTCATGATTTTATAGTTAATTGTTATGCAAGAGGTACTTTTTTTATAAAAGGTATCCTCTTGCTGTTAATTAAAAACTGATTCACTTCTTCGGAATGTATTCATCCCAGAGTTTGAGGGAGTGGAGATAGCCGGAGAATGGCCAGGCTTCCTCGGCATTCTTGCCCAGCAGCATAAACTGCGATGGCTTGACGAGGAGCTGGATGTCCTTCTGGCTGATAAGCTTGTCGTTGATGTAGATGCTTTCGATTCTGCCATCGAAGCAGACATATACGTGCTGCCACTTGCCTTCCAGGGTCTTCATCTCCTTGTAGCCGGCATCCTCGTACCATCCGTAGTGGTTCATCACACCGCAGCGTGGTTCGGTGCCGTTTACCAGCATCAGCTTCTCCAGTTCGTCATGTGATGAGGTGAAGTCGGCTACACACTCATTCTCGGCTATCTCTGGATTCAGAATCCATGCCTCGATGGTGTATGGAGCGTTGTCGCGGAGGGTGGCTGGCAACATGAAGTTGCTGCGATAGCTCTCCTTGCCCGTAAAGCAGAATGCCTTCTTGCCCTCGATGCTCTTGATGATGGCTGCTGTATCGTGCTGCGTCTCGAACTCGCCCTTGAGGTGAACATCCAGCGGACTGCCGTTCTTGATGAAAGGTACGGTATCGCCCTCGTTGTAGTAGTCGGCATTGAGGTCGATGACCAAACCTCTGGTGTTATCATCGGCAGGGTCATTGCGCACGATGTCGCTCTGGGCATCAAATGCCTTCTCGGCTGCCTCCTGCTGCCAGTTGTAATAGCGCAGGTTGGTCAGGGTGAGTGGCTTGCTGCCCGACTTGATTTCCAATTTGCCTTCTGATAGGGCGAGGCGGGCATCGCTCTCATCCATCTGTCTCCATGAGCCGTTCTCGTATATTTGTGCCGTCAGGGTGTGTTGGCGAGCCTTGCCTATCTGTGGATGATTCATCGCCATGACGGTGTTAGGCTGTAGGGTGATAGCCTCTTTACCAGCCACTCGCTCACGTAGAGCCGAGCCTTGTAGCAGGGCGAACTTGCCTCCGAGCATACCCTCATGGTTCTTCCATGCCGTGCCGTCAAAGTCGGCGGCAGTTACGCCAATCCACTGTTGTGGAGCAGAATCCTCGGCTGTGCCATATACCTTGATGTTCCAGATGGCGCCACCGAAACCGTTCTTCTGTCCACCCGTATAGGTAAGACGCACGAATCGAGCCTTAGCCTCGCCGAAATCTACCATTGGTGAACCTGCCAATCGGTTCTGGCGCTTGTCTGAGAATACCTGCCAGTGAGTCCCGTCGTTGGAAGTCTCGATGAGATACTGATAGAACTGGGTGCCATACTCAAACTGGGTCCAGATGCTCTTGATGCTCTGCTTCTTGCCTAGGTCTATCTGAATCCAAGCTGGCCCCGTGGTGCGAGGACGCCAAAGCGTTCCGTTGTTATCGTCTACCGCATATTCTGGGCGGAAATCATTGTCATAATAAGAGGAGGTTGTAACCTTGGCACCGAAGGCGAGGTTATGAGCTACCTTCATTTCAGGCTTCAGGTCGATGCCTTCGTGGGTAGGGATTACCTCCTTGATGGTGCCGTCGGCATTAAACTCCAATTTGTCGATGGCCACCTGGCGATGGAATCCACGGTTAGAGTGTGGATTGTCGTGGCGATGGTATACGATGTAGTAGTTGTCGCCTTCCTGCAGTACGCTGTTGTGTCCCGGACCGTGAACGGTTCCGTCGGCATTGGTCTTGAGAATAGTGCCGTGGTAGGTATAAGGACCGAGCGGACTCTTGGCTGTGGCGTAATCTACACGATAGCTGGCATCCTCGCAGTGCTCGCAAGAATAGAGGAAGTAATAGATGCCATTGCGCTTGAACACGAATGGAGCCTCGAAGAAGTGGGTAATCTCGGTGTTAGGGATGAGCTTGGTCTCGGAGAATGACTTCATGTCGGGATTGAGCTTGCCCGCTCCGCATCCAAAACCCTTGTAGATGCCCCATGTGCCCCAATACATATATACCGAACCGTCATCATCACGGAAGGTCTGGCCATCCAGAGTGATGGCGTTCTTTACAAAGCGGTCTGGCACAAGCACAGCCTCGCTTTCGCCCAATACATTCTTCCAAGGACCGCGAGGTGTATCGCCCACACCCAGATGGAGCTTGCAAGGCTGGCAGTAGAGATAGTAATACTTGCCGTCGGCTTCGTTCTTCATCACGTCGGGAGCCCATATCCAGTGGCTGTCTGGCCAGTTCATCGGCATGAGGGTCCAGTTCTTGAAGTCCTTGCTGCACCAGAGCTGTGCCGGTCCGAAACCAGCGCCGCTACCATCGGTAGTGGCATATATATAATAGGTGTCGCCAAATTTCTTGATCGTTGGGTCGGCAAAGTAGCCTGGCAGGATAGGGTTGCCGGCTCCTGGGGTGTTATAGGCTGCCTTGCCCGTAGCTGCTGTTTGGGCAGCTACGGCAAGGGGACTAGCCATAAGCAATGTTACAATTATTTGATGTTTCATAAGTTGTTTCTAGATAATTTACTTGAAAAGAAGGTTATTTCTTGATGAGTTTGATTACGAATCCACCGCCTGATGCGAGATGGAGATGGAGCTCTGTGTTCTTGCTTACCTCTTGTGAGGTGATGCGATAGTCCTCGGCATCGTGGTTGGCATTGATGCCATCCTGCAAGATGATAGCCTTGTATGCTGCATCGGCAGGGAGGAAGTCGAGGCTCAGCTGGATGTCTCGCTCGTCCCAGTTGGTCTGGGCTCCAACATACCAGTTGCCATCCTTCTCTCTGGCGGTAACGATATATTTGCCTATTTCGCCCTGCACTACCTGGGTCTTCTCAAACACTACTGGCAACTGGGCGATATACTGGGTATAGCTCTCGTCTGCCTCATAGCTGGTTGGTGAGTCGGCTAGCATGGTGAAAGGACTGTCTTGCACCACATAGCAGGCTGCTTGGTGGCAGCGAGTGCCCATGGAGATAGGCTTGGTGTAGATGGCGCGCCAGTCTTCCTTGGTTCCGTTGCGCATGGCTCCTGGGGTGAAGTCCACCTGTCCTGCCATCATGCGGATGTATGGGAAGGTTACGTCATATCGAGGCATATCGTTCTTCAACTCGGTCCAGCGGCTCTCCTCCATACCAAACACGCTCTCATAGTTGAGGATGTTAGGATAGGTGCGGTTCAGTCCCATGGGCTTGTAGATGCCGTGCAGGTCAAGTATCAAGTGGTGCTTGGCGCAGCAGGCAGCCAGTCGTTCCACCATTTCGGCGGCAGTCTGGTCGTCACGGTCCATGAAGTCTACCTTAAATCCCTTGATGCCCATGTCGGCGTAGGTCTGGCAAATCTTCTCCAAGTTCTCGTCCATCACGTTGAATACTGCCCAGAGTACGATGCCTACACCTTTCTTGTTGGCATATTCTATGAGCTTAGGCAGCTGTATCTCGTCGATTGGCTTCAGAATGGTAGCCTCCTTGCTGTTGTACCAGCCCTCGTCGAGCACGATGTATTCCAATCCATGCTTGGCGGCGAAGTCTATATAATATAAATAGGTGTTGTAGTTGATGCCAGCCTTGAAGTTGACGCCTTTTAGGTTCCAGTCGTTCCACCAGTCCCAAGCCACCTTGCCCGGCTTGATCCATGAGGTGTTGCCTATCTTGTTGGGGCGAGCCAGGGCATATACCAGGTTGTTGGTTGGCATGTCAGTATCCTTCTCGGTGATGGCGAAGACGCGCCAAGGGTAGGTGCGCTTGCCTGTGGAGGTGGCGATGTAGTCGGCAGTAGTCTTCACATACGACATGCCTCGCCATGGATAGTAAGCCATCTCCTGTGGGTATTTGGCAAACTGGGCCTTGAGGCAGTCGCCGTCAGCCTGGAGCCACATGCCCGGATAGCTCACTAGGTCGCTCTCCAGGATGGTAACCTTAGCCTTGCCACAATCCACGGTGGCTGGCAGGAAAACTGGTTTCTGCTCGGCGGTGTCGATGGCAGTCTCGTCATAGATGTTCTGGAATGCCATGGCGTATGGCTTTTCGTCGTTGGTAGTGTAGGGGAGCCAAGCCTTCTTCTCCTTGCCAAAGTTATAGTTGGCGGTCTCGTTCTGGATGATGGTCTTGCCCCCACGCTGGGTGTAGAATCTGTAAGCCACTCCCTCATCGTAGGCTCTCAGGATGATGCCGAAGCCATTCTTCAGGGCTAGGTTCAGTTCCTGGTAAGCGGTGCTGAAAGATTGCTGGCGATAGAATGGAGCATCGATGGTCTCCTTATGGGTGGCTAGCTTGTGGCTCTTCACCTTTGGGTTCTTACCGATGTCCATTCCATCCCTCAGCGTTACACCTATTGAAGACTCCTTCATCAGGATGGAGCCGTTATATTGAAAACTAAGAGAGAGACAATTGTCTGTATTGAGGGTGGCAGCTATCTTGCCATCTGGTGATTTCACGAGATAGCTCTCTGCCGATGCTGTAGCCACTATATATAATAAGGTGGCAACGAAAAGGAGTCGTTTGGTCATTTCTGTCTATTTTGTTTTATAGGTTGTGGAGGGGCGTTATGTTAACGCTTCATCCGTTTTGTTAATTGTGCTGCAAAATTACTAATAGAATTGTGTATTGAATGCAAAAATGGTGTAAAACTATGCTAAAATCGTCTCGTACAAGGGTATTTGTACGATATTTTCATCATTCTGTACGAAACTTTTAGACATATTGACGAAATTTTACTTATTTTGCAGTCGAAACAATAAACAACGAACTCGAAACATTTTTAAACCTAAGAAATATGGATTCAAAGCAGTTCACATTATTAATAGGAGCAGCATGCTTAGCGAGCTCAGCCTCGGCAGCTACTGTCTACCGCACCATCTCCAAGGTGGCACCGGTATCAGTGGATTGTCCACAAGGCACAGCCCCCAGGTTGCCCAATCTAGTTTGGGTCACCTATTCCGATGGCTATGCCGAGTATCGCCAGGTGCGCTGGGCTAATGCCCCACTTGCCGAAGAGCAAGCCGAGGCGGATGTGCAGAAGCATCTGCCAGGCAGCCAATATGAGGTGGCAGGATTCGTCATCGGCGATGAGACCACTGACAATGGCTATCCCATCAAGGCACAGGTCCAGGTGGTGGCTCAAGGCTATGCAGCTCCGCAGCAGGAAGTGGCTCACACCTTCTCGCTTGCTGATGTAACGGTGGATGGCGACAATCGCCTCACCCACAATCGTGACGAGGCTATCCGGGAGATATGCTCATGGGATGTTACCCAGCAGCTCTACAACTATCGTGATACCTACGGGCTGAGCACTGAGGGCTATACCAAGAGCGATGGTTGGGATTCGCCCGACACCAAGCTCAAGGGCCATGGATCTGGTCACTATATGTCGGCGATAGCACAAGCCTACGCCGTAGCCACCAATCCAGAGCAGAAAGCCATCCTCCGCAAGAACATCACCCGCATGGTGAATGAGCTCCGAGAATGCCAGGAACGCACCTTTGTATATAATAAGGAACTGAAGCGCAACTGGGAGGCTCGTGATTTCGCTCCCGAGGCAGAGCTTCGAGAGATGAAGGGCACCTGGGAAGCCTTCGATGAGTATAAGAAGCACCCTGAGCAGTATGGATACGGCTATCTCAATGCCATTCCCGCTCAGCACTGCGCCCTCATCGAGATGTACCGCGCTTACAACAACAGCGACTGGGTCTGGGCTCCTTACTATTCCGTCCATAAGCAGCTGGCTGGTCTTATCGACATCGCCACCTACTTCGACGACAAGGAAATCTGCGACAAGGCTCTCCTCATCGCCAAGGACATGGGACTCTGGGTATGGAACCGAATGCACTATCGCACTTACGTGAAGCAAGACGGCACCCAGGACGAGCGTCGCTCCAAGCCAGGCAATCGCTACGAGATGTGGGATATGTACATAGCCGGCGAGGTGGGAGGCATGAGCGAATCTTTGGCTCGACTCTCAGAGATGGTAATCGATAAGGAAGAAAAGGCGAAGCTCATCGAGGCAGCCAACTGTTTCGATGCCCCTAAGTTCTTCGATCCGCTGTCCAAGAATATCGACGACATCCGCACCCGTCATGCCAACCAGCACATCCCGATGATAATCGGAGCCTTGCGCAGCTACAAGACCAACCAGAAGCCATACTACTATAATCTGGCAGAAAACTTCTGGAGCTTGATACAGGGCAGATACATGTATGCCATGGGTGGCGTGGGCAACGGAGAGATGTTCCGCCAGCCATATACCCAGATACTGAGTATGGCAACCAACGGACTGCAGGAAGGCGAGTCGGAGGCTAATCCCGACATCAACGAGACCTGTTGCGCCTACAACCTGCTGAAGCTCACCAAGGATTTGAACAGTTATCATCCTGATGATGCCCGCTACATGGACTATTACGAGCGCACCCTGTATAATCAGATTATCGGTTCGCTCAATCCAGATAAGTATGAGACCACCTATCAATATGCCGTAGGTCTCAACGCCACCAAGCCATTCGGCAATGAGACTCCACAGTCCACTTGCTGCGGCGGCACGGGCTCAGAGAACCATACCAAGTATCAGCAGGCAGCCTATTTTGCCAACGACGATGCACTCTGGGTAGGTCTCTACATGCCAACCACCCTCCATTGGAAGGCAAAGGGCATCACCATCCAGCAAGACTGCTTGTGGCCAGCCCAGCATTCAGCCATCAAGATAACCGATGGAGCAGCCGACTTCACGATGAAGCTCCGCGTGCCATACTGGGCAACGCAGGGATTCTCCATCAAGGTCAATGGCAAGGAAGTGGCACAGAGCTATCAGCCAAGCAGTTATGTGGAGCTGAGCCAGAAGCACTGGCAGCAGGGCGACGTCATCGAGATAGACATGCCATTCAGCAAGCATATAGAATATGGAGCCGACAAGCTCTCTAGCGATGTGGCTAGTCTGGATGGCACTCCGCTCAAGACCTCCTGGGTAGGCACGCTGATGTATGGTCCGTTGGTGATGGCAGGCACAGGGGCACAGACTTGGAATCAAGCCACGCTCCATGTAGACTCTCGCCTCAACAGCATCACCCCAGGTGAAAGCAACGGCGTAACTACAGGCGCAGGAGCCAACCTCCTCACGCTGAAGATGGATGGCAAGGTATTCGAACCTGATTATTATCGCAATGCCAACTCCACCCACTACTATCGCATCAGCCTGACCGATGGCCAGGGCAAGAAGGGCAAGAAGAATGCGAAGGTAGACTTCACGGAGCTGAAATCACTCCTCAGCCTAGCCGAGCAGCGCCAGCAAGACCAGCAGGCATGGCAGGCGATGGCGGTCAAGGTACCAGAGTATGCCCCATGGGCACCATTTGGCTATGAGCGCATGCAGAAGGCGATGACCCAGGCACAGGAGCTGATGCAGAAGGGCAAGAAGAAGGTTACCCAAGACGAGCTGGAAGGTAACACCGCCATCCTGAACCGCGCCATCAATACGATGCGCCCAGGCAACCTAGCCGAAATGGAAGACCTCAGAGAGCTCTCCGGATTGCTTCGCCGAGCCGGTTGGCCAGACGAGAACACGAGTGCCGAGCTCAAGGATGCCATCAACTACGGCAGAATGGTACAGAAGTACGTAACCGACGGTAGTGGCACCCACGACATGATCCAGGCAGCCGTGGATAAATTTAAGAAAGTAATGAATAAATAATAATAGACCTAAAGACTTTTAGAAAAATGAGACAGACACAAAATCTCTTAGGCTTTGTACATAGCCAAGCTTATGTGAAAGCCATCGCGTGTTTGGTCCTTGCCTGCGGAGGCACAATGACTGCCGTAGCAGCAAGCGATAATTCAGTAGCACCTCAGAGTCAGGCAGTCCAGCAGGATGGCGTGACCGTTAAGGGTGTGGTAGTAGATGAGCAGGGTGAACCTATCATCGGTGCAAGTGTCATCGAGCAGGGTAACAAATCCAATGGTACTGTTACCGACCTGGATGGCAAGTATGTTTTGCGCCTAAAGAATGGCAAGAGCTCTGTGGAAGTATCTTATATCGGCTTCAAGACCGTGACAGTATCAACACGGGGGGGCAAGATTACATTACAGGCAGATAACAAACTCTTGGATGAGTTGGTTGTAGTAGGTTATGGTACCCAGAAGAAGGCTACCTTAACTGGTTCTGTATCCCAGATTAGCAGCGATGATTTGAGTAAGATGGCTGCTACTAATATTACTAATGTATTGGCTGGTAAGACAGCCGGTGTGATTGCCAATACCCGTTCTGGAGAGCCAGGTGCAGATGATGCCAGCATCTTGATTCGTGGTAAGGGCACATTGGGCGATACCTCTCCACTGATTGTTGTGGATGGTGTTGCCGATCGTTCATTTGGTCGTTTGAATCCAGATGATATCGAGAGCATTTCTATCTTGAAGGATGCTTCTGCTGCCATCTATGGAGCCCGTGCTGCCAATGGTGTTATCCTTGTTACTACCAAGCGTGGTAAGGCAGGCAAGGTGCAGGTGAAGTATGATGGTACTGTATCTTTCTCTCAGCCTACTCGCATTCCTAAGATGCTCAATGCCTATGAGTATGCTACCTATACCAATGAGTTTGATAAGGCTAGAGGTGCAACGCTTACCTATCCAGAGACTGCATTGCAGAAGATTAAGGATGGTTCTGACCAGATTAGCTTCCCTGATACCAACTGGTGGGATGCTGTGGCTCAGGATTGGGCTACCAATACCCAGCACAGCCTTTCTGTAAGTGGTGGCTCTGAGAAGATGTCTTTCTATACATCTGTACAGTATATGCAGCAGGACCCAATCTATAAGAATAGTCCTCAGAAGTACAAGCAGTATCAGTTTACCACCAACTTGGATGCACAGGTCAATAAGAGCATCAAGTTGAGCATGGACATTTTGGGTCGTCGTGAGACTCGTGATCGTGGCGTTCGCTCTACCGAGGATATGTTTGGTTACTTCTTGACCACCAACCCTATGTCTGCTCCTTATTATCCTAACAGATTGTTGCGCAAGGGATTTGATGGTGTAACCAACAATGCTGTGCTGATGATTTCTGACATTCCAGGTAAGAGTACAACAACCAATAATACATTAAATCTCAAACCAAAAGTTCATGTAGATTTGGATGTACTCACCAAGGGCTTGTATGCAGAGGGATATGCTGCCTTGGACTTTGAGTTCAATAATGGCAAGACCATGAACAATCCATTTGATATCTATCAGTACAATTCAGAAACACAGGAGTATGATAACTTGCGCAGTTCCACAGGAAGTATCTCTGTTGATTCCTGGTCTAGCAATTCAGATCGTATCACTCTGAATGCTCGCATTGGCTATACTCGTGTTTTTGGTGATCATAAGGTTGATGCCTTCGTCTCTTATGAGCAGATGAAGTATAAGTACAATTACTTGGACGGATATCGCAAGAACTTTTTGTCTACAGCTCTTCCTGATTTGAACTATGGTGGAACCAAGGATTCTGATAAGGACAATGGCGGTTATTCTGATGAGTTTGCTCGCCAGAACTGGTTCGGTCGTGTAAATTACAATTATAAGGACAAGTATTTGGCTGAGGCTACTTTGCGCTATGATGGCTCCATGAACTTTGCCAAGGGTCATCGATGGGGACTCTTCCCTTCATTCTCCGCAGGTTGGGTGATGTCTGAGGAAAGCTGGTTTAAACCATTGGCCAAGGCTATCAATTTCTTGAAGTTGAAGGCATCTTATGGTGTAATGGGTAATGATAATATCTCAGCTTATCAGTATATGTCAACCTTTACATATCGTGGTGGCAATCTGTATGCATTTGGAGTTACCCCAACATTGTCTCAAAGTGTGTATGCTACTACTGTGGCTAACCCATCTGTTACTTGGGAGACAGCTAAGACATGGAATGTCGGTATTTCTTCACAGTTCTTGGGTGGTATCCTAGGATTGGATTTCGATGTGTTCAAGTCTATGCGTCGTGATATCCTGATTACCCGTAATGCTTCTGTTCCTACTTATACAGGTTTGACTTTGCCTTCAGAGAATCTTGGAAAGGTAAACAACTCAGGTTTTGAGGCTGTAGCTTTCTATAGAGACCATAAGGGCGATTGGAGCTGGAATGTAACAGCCAATGTTACCTATGCTAAGAATAAGGTCATCTTTATGGATGAGGCTACCAAGACTCCTGAGTGGCAGCGAGTAACGGGTCATTCTATTGATGGTTATACGCTTTATCATGCTAAGGGAATTTATCAGACTCAGGAAGAGATTGACAATTCTATTCATTTGGAAGGTACTAAGCCTGGCGACTTGATTTATGAGGATACCAATGGTGATAAAAAGATTACTTGGGATGATGCGGTTCGTACCGATAAGGGTGCTACACCACGTTGGATGTTTGGATTGACGCTTGGTGGTTCTTGGAAGGGTATCGACTTAACTGCTTTTTTCCAGGGTCAGGCAGATGCTCAGATTTTAGTAAAGCCAACCATGAATATGGCGAAGGATTTCTATGATGGTCGTTATAGAGAGGATGCTACTCCTGAGGAAAATGCAAGTGCTAAATGGCCACGTGCCTTTATGAGCGTATCACAGACTGATACCAGAAACTCTTTGGATTCAGACTGGTGGTTGCGTGATGCATCTTTTGTACGTCTGAAGTCATTGGAGATAGGTTATACCTTCCCTAAGACTTTGATTCAGCATGTAGGTTTGACCAATGCGCGCATTTATGTGAATGGTAACAATCTCTTCACCATTGACAGTGTGAAGATCTTCGACCCAGAAATGACAGCTGGTATCAAGGGATATCCTATCCAGCGTTCATGGACATTTGGTCTTAACTTAGCTTTCTAATAAACTCATAAAATAAGACAGATATGAAATATAACATATTCAAAGGGGGAGCCGTCGTATGTGCGGCTTTGATAATGGCTTCTTGCTCGGACTTCTTGGATGTAGACCCACGCAATAAGATTTCTGATGCGGCAGTTTGGAGCAATGTCGATTTAGCTAATGCAGCTCTTACCGATTGCTATACCTATGTAGAAGGTGAGAATGAAAACGGAGTTCCTTTCTGTAGCTATACGGATGATGTATACCATCGTACAGGATATGCTACAGAGGTGTATACCATGGGCAATGTATCGTGCGATAACTATAATGTGGGTTATTCAGAAGCACGTGGTAATACTTGGCATTTCTATTACAAGGCAATCAAGCAAGTCAACGAATTGTTGGATAATATAGGTGGTGTACCTGCAACAGAAGGAAGTTCGGATGCAACCAAGAAAAAAATGATAGAGGGGCAGGCTTACTTCCTCCGTGCTTTTTTCTACCATCAGTTGTATTCTCTGTATGGTCGTGTGCCATTGATTTATCATGTTCAGGATATTAATTCAGAGTGGAAGGAAACTCGTGCTCCTATGGATGAGGTGGCTGATTCTATCTGCAAGGATTGCGATCGTGCAGCTGAGATTTTGCCTACAGCTTATAGCTCTAGCGATGATTTCGGTCGTGCTACCAAGGGTGCAGCTCTAGCAGTGAAGGCTCGTACTTTGCTCTATAAGGCTAGCCCATTGTTTGGCACTCCTTCCAAGGAACGTTGGCAGGCTGCTTCTGATGCAAATAAGGCGGTTATCGACCTCAATGTATATAGTCTGCCTTCAGTGAATAGTGCAGATGAATATGCGGCATTGTTCTACAATATAGAAAATCCTGAGATTATCTTTCAGAAGTTGTATAATACCAAAGACCCAGAAGGAGGTGCATTGAATTATCTCTTCCAAGCTCCTATGGGTGCCTTTGCCGGTGGTCATGGTTGGGGTGTTTGGTTGCCAACTTACAATGCTGCAAATATGTTTGAAAATGCAGATGGCTCTAAGTTTGAGATGAAAAATGTTAAGTCTTATGCTATCAAGGAGGCTACTGTAGAAGACGGTAAGGTAGTTTATAAGGATGCAACAATCGATGCAACAACAGATTCTCCTTATGAGGGTAGAGAGATGCGTTTCTATGCTAACTTCATCTATGATGGTTCTAAGTGGGGCTATGGTGATGATAATCGAACCATTGGCATCTTTGAGCCAGGTGAAGAAGGTGTTAAGGGCGGTAACTCTTCTGCTTGTAATACCGATGATGAGTATTGGAATGCTACCAAGACGGGCTATTATATGAAGAAGTTCTTGAATCCTGAGTATAATACTGATCAGGAAGATGAGGTAGATACTACTCCTTGGATTTTCTTCCGCTTGTCTGAGATTTACCTCAACTATGCTGAGTGTCAGATGGAACTTGGCAACAAGGATGAGGCATTGAAGTATATCAATCTTGTGCGTCAGCGTGTTCATTTGCCAGCTGCTACAGGTGCAGACCTTCGTGCGGAGTATGAGTACGAGCGTCGTGCAGAGTTGATGTTCGAGGGACAGCGCTTCTTCGATCTCCGTCGTTGGAAGAAGATGCCGGAAGTTTATTCGGGTGACAATCTTCCTACTGCTATGAAGATTTATAAGATGAAGGATGGTACTCTTCTCTATTCTCATGATAAGACTGTGCTCCAGCAGCGTAACTTCCGTGATGCTATGTATTGGATGCCAGTTCCTCGTTATGAGTTGAATAAGTGTCCTAACTTGGATGGCGCTCCTTATGAAGGAACAGAGAAATAATTAGTTTTACAGCCCGATAGCCATAGAAAACTGGTTATCGGGCAGTTTCTTTTTATAATAATGAATTTTTTAGAGAAATAATTTGGTTATTTGAATAAAAGAACTTAAATTTGCAGCATAAAATTTAAATTGTTGTATTATGAGTAAAGAATATATATATCCAGAGATGGAAGGCGATTTTGTTGAGGAGTCAGTTCCGTTGCATCAAGTATCGACAGTAGAAGTTCCTGTAGACTATCATCCTTCTTTGTCGTATGATACCTTCAAGCAAGAATGCATTGCAAGCGTAAGAGATGCAGAAGAGGAATATAGCAGAACAGGAGAGGCTATTGACTTCGAAGATATGATGGCGGAATTTAAGCAGGAGTTCAAATGGTAAGAATCAAGGTTTTACCTAAGGCTAAAGCTAAGATTCAGGAAGAACTAGTATTTGCAAGGAGTGAATATGGGTCTCTTGCTGCAAAGAGATGGAAAGTGGAATTGGATGCTTTTTACAAACAAGTATTGACATATCCTTTGTCTTATGCTCGAGAGCCGTTTCTTTCTGGTTTTATGTTCCCTATAGAGGTGCTATTATTAGGAAGAATTTCAAATTGATTTATAGATTTGATGTTAAGTCGGATATTGTAATTGTTGTGGATTTGTGGGATATGAGGAAGGATCCTCGTAATTTGCTGCGACAATTTAATAGATAACCAACAAGTTGCTGCTTAGTTGTCTGAAAAATGGATAACTAAGCGGTATTTTTTAGATGTTATACGATATTCTTATTCTTTTGGATGATTGTTTTAGAATGTTTGTGATTTTTATTGTTACTTTGCGGTCAGAAACTAACATTCTTATATTAAATCAATAGAATAATGAAAAAAGCATTCTTATTGTTTATGGTATTGCTGGCAGGGATGGTTACATCTTGCAGCAGTACAGAGGGCTCTGGTGATGAACCACAGAAACCTAATCCTAACGCCGTCAAGACGATGAATCCTTCCCAAATTGTCAATTATGCCAAGTATCTTACTCCTGGTACATGGAATGAGGGATTTGAGAAGGGACCGGAGTATATGCTCCGCAGCGATGCCAGATGGTCGTGGTGGAGAGTGAAGCAGAGCGAGCACTTCTTTGTGTTCTGGGAGCCTGGCTTTGGAGATAATCCTAATGCAGAATCTGTACCGGAGGCTTTGCGTGTGGATATTGATGACTTGTTGCAGAAGGCTGAGCAGTTCTATAAGACCAATGTAGAGAAACTCGGTATGGCAACTGTCGGACAGGGAAAATCGGTCCTTGACAATCATAAGATGCAGATTTATCTCCTTTATCAGACAGAATGGCTTGCTACTGGTTCCGGCTATGATGACAAGATAGGTGCCCTTTGGGTAAATCCATCTACCTGCAAGCCGGTTGGTTCAACCATCGGTCATGAGATAGGACACTCTTTCCAATATCAGGTTTCTGCCGACAAGCTCTTCACGGGTGAGGCTACGCCAATAGATAGAGCTGATGGTTCTCAGCTTGTGCCTGCTGGCTTCCGTTATGGATTTGGGGAAAATGGTGCTGGCGGTTGTGCTTATTGGGAACAATGTGCTCAGTGGCAGTCTTTCCAGGATTATCCACAGGAGGCATTCACCCAGGATGCCAATGTGCAGGTATGGCTCAAGAGCCATCATCGCCATTTCAATCATGAGTTTATGCGCTATGCCAGCTATTGGTTCCAGTACTGGTTTACCCAGAAACATGGCATCGAGGCTTATGCTCGCATCTGGAAGGAGAGCAAATATCCAGAGGACCCAGTGCAAACCTATATGCGCCTCTATTGCAATAACGACCTCAATACTCTCTATAAGGAGATGTATGAGTATAGTGCTCACTGCGCTGACTATGATTTCGCGGCAGTACATCAGTATAAGACCGATGCAGCCATCAATTACTCTACCAAGCTCTATAAGAGCAATGGTTATTATCAGGTGGCTTACTCTAACTGCCCTGGTACTACGGGCTTCAATCTCATTCCGCTCAAAGTGCCTTCTTCTGGCAAGGTGAGCGCTACGCTTGAGGGATTGACTCCTGGTTCGGCACTGGCAGCAGGCGACTCTGGCACTGTGGTAGATGGTGATGGCAATGCCAAGAGCACGGTTACTTCTTATAACAAGCAGAGCAATCTGCAGAGCGATTATCGCTATGGATTCGTGGCTATCACCAAGGATGGCAAGTCTCACTATGGCGAGATGCAGAAGGGCAAGAGTGGCAGTGTAAGCTATGATGTGCCTGCCAACACCGAGCGTTTGTATCTCTGTGTGCTCGCTGCACCAGATCAGTACAATCGCAATGCCTGGGATGATGATGAGACCAATGATGAGCAATGGCCTTATCGTGTGAAGTTCTCTGGCACCGACCTGCTGATGAGGGTAAGGTAGCCGTTGGCTAGACCAATCCTGCTGGTGTTTTCGATGACTGATGCTGATATCTGGAAAAGTTCCTAGGCAGGGCACAGAAGTGCCCTCGGCACGGGCACTTTCGTGCCCTAGTGAGGAACTTTTTTAGAGATGGAGGATAGGGATTTTGAAGCATCGGGGATGGTTATTTCCTATATTTATTTCTATATTTAGTAGATGAGATGCTTCCTGTAGACAATGGATTTGCGTTTTTGACCGCACACCGCACTAAGTATGGGTAAAGCTGCTGTGATACAGGGAGTTTACCCCTGTGCGGTGTTGGCTCAACACCTCACTAACACCGCACAACACCGCACTAAGCAAGTAATACTGGGAGGGGGAGAGTCCCAGTTTTTGGGCAAAAACTATAGATGGAGAAAGTGTGCGGTGTTGTGCGGTGTTAGTGAGGTGTTTTGATAACACCGCACTCGTGTAATATGTTATTATATAGTGCTTTATAGCGATTTTGTGCGGTGTGCGGTGTTTTTTGCACATTCATCTGCTACAGCAAAAATATATAGCAAGTGTGATGGAGGCAGAGCAGGAATATGCTCGTACAGGAGAGGCTACAGACTTTGAGGATATGATGGCGGAGTTTAGTAAAGAATTTAACTGGAATTGCTAGTTTTAGATGAAATACACCTTCCAAGGTGTAAATTGAGCAAAATAATGGGCTTTAACTGCAAAAACAGTCGGAAATCCGACAAAAGTTGCAGTAGGGTTTACAAAAGTTAACACAATATGCACCTTCCAAGGTGCACATTGTGCCCTAATCTGCACTTTTGAAGGTGCAAATTAGCCCTAAAATTGGGATTTACTACGATTTTTTCATTCTTTTGTACTATTTTGCTCGCTTATATCAGAAAGATTTTGTTATTTTGTGGGCTGAAACTAACATGATTAAAATTGATATGAAGAAAATCTTACTCTCCCTGCTGTTGGCTGCATCTGCCATGCAGGGATGGGCACAGGACCCATCGGAGGCTCCTGCCCAGCGACCTACCAACCCCGTATCGGCATCCCAGAAACTCATCTTCGTGCCCGACTCGCTCAAGCCATTCGATCTGAATGATGACAATAGCCGATGGAGCTGGCGACATAGCGCGCAGACCCAGAATATCGTGTACTTCTGGGAGAAGCCATTTGGCGATGATACCAAGAATCCGCCTCGATTGCAGGGACAGCCGATGAGCTTCGACCTGGGCAATCTGGAGACTAAGGTGGAGCGCTTCTACCACTTCTTCAGAGACACACTGAAGTTCTCCCTGCCTGGCAGCATCTGCGACCAATACAAGATGATGGTGATGGTAAACTACTCACTGGAAGGCACGGCTTACGGTGGCACTTACGATGACTTTATCGGGGCGCTCTGGGTAACGCCTAACCGCATACAGGACGAGAAACTCAACTGCTTGGCTCACGAACTGGGACATAGTTTCCAGCTCCAGATTATGGCCGACCGTGCTGGCGAGGCATGGGGCGGCAGTGGATTCTTTGAGATGACTTCGCAGTGGATGTTGTGGCGAGTGAATCCAGACTGGATAACCGACGAGAAATATCACTTCGATGCCTTCCGCAGCCTGACCCACAAGGGATTCCTGCATCTGGACAATATCTATCACTCACCTTACGTCATCGAATGGTGGGCGGAGAAGCACGGACTGGAGAGTATCGCCCAGCTATATCGTGAGGGCAAGGAGGGCGAAGACCCAGTGGTAACCTATAAGCGAAAGTACAAGATGACGCAGCAGGCATTCAACAACGAGATGTTCGACTGCTATCGCCATCTCGTGAACTTCGACTTCCAGTATGCCAAGAAGGAGACTCGCCCATACGCTTGCACCTTTGATACCAAGATGCAGAAGCTGAAGAACGGATGGATGCAGCCCGATACGGCTAGCATTCCAGAGAACTATGGATTTAACGCCATTCGCCTGGCTGTGCCAAAGGCGGGCAAGAAGCTGGCCGTGGCGTTCAAGGCGCTGAGCAGCAATGGCTATCGCTACGGATTGGTGGGCGTGAGAGCCGATAACGATGCGTGTGTCTACACGCCGATGGCAGAGGCTCAGAAGGGCAAGGTATCCCTCACCGTAACTAAGGAACAGCCCCTCAAGGCGGTGTATCTCGTGGTGATGGGTGCCCCTAAAGAACACTCTCTTGACCCTTCTTCTCGCAAATTTCCATATCAAATCATGGTAAAGTAAGATTTTTTTTGTACTTTTGCAGTACAATTAACAACTTATTGATAAATACATTGATTTGATACATTCATTTATGAAAGAAATAAGAAAGATCATAACATTGATGCTTCTAGGGTGCTTGGGCTTATCCACAGTCCATGCACAACTAGAGGCATCTTCTATTGGACCCCAGAAGGGGGTGAGCGACCAGCAGGCTCGTTCCATCACCATGAACATGGGACTGCCTAGTAATGCCGTGCGAACCATCGTGCAAGACAAGGACGGATTTATGTGGTTTGGTACCGACAATGGACTCTGTAGATATGATGGCTATTCGGTGCAACTATTCAATAATCCGCATAGCCGATTGGACCAGTTTGTCTGCTCCTTGGCAGGTTGTGATGAGGGATTGATTATCGGCAGCGCGCATGGCGCTTACTTCTTTAGTTATGCCACGGGCAATTTCCAGCCGGTGAGCGATAAGATTACCTCTACCGTGGTCCATGTGATGGTGGATGGCGAAGGCAATGCTTGGCTATCTACCGAGGGTCAGGGACTGTTTCGCTATAATCTGGCTAACCATGAGTGCATTCCTTATCCCGTGAAGTCATTGCAGGGGAGGGTGGCTGCCACGCTGGTGGATGTCAACAACCAGGTGTGGGCATTGAGTTTCACGCGGAATGGAGGATTGGCTCGTCTCAATAAGTCGACCGATACCTTCGAGCCCGTCCAGCTGCATGGCGATGCCACCCAACTATCGGGTATGGCAATGATGGCACTGCAAGATGGCAGCATCATAGTGGGCACCTGGGACCAGGGACTCTATCAGGTGATGCCCGATGGCACTACCAAAATGCTGATGAGCGCTACGCTGACCAATGTGCTGAAACATATCCACAAACTCTATAATGACCGTGGGCGCTTTGCCCTCATCGGAAGTGACGACGGACTGGTGGAGTATAACCTGCAAGACCATTCCTGGCGCATGCTCTCTGAGGTAAACAATCCGAGCCGCAGTACCGCCGAGCGATTTGTATATGGCATCGCAGGCGACCAGGAAGGCGGACTCTGGGTGGGCACCTTCTATGGGGGCGTGAATTATATCCCAGCCCAGATATATGAAAATAGATTCGTTCCTTATCAAGCCAGCTATGAGGGGCTGAGAGGCAATGTGGTGGGCAGATTTGTGGAGGATGCCCAGCATCGCATCTGGATAGCTACCGATGATGCGGGACTGGACTGCTTTGATCCTGCCACCAACAAGTTTGTGAACTATCCTGCTCGCTCGGTCATGGGCAAATACAATGTTCACGGACTCTTAGCCGAGGGCGATGACCTCTTGGTGGGAACCTATGGCAATGGACTCTTCAAGATGAGCATCTCTACAGGAGCCCTACAGAGCTATACCACTGACGGCAAGCAGGAAGGGGGCAGTTGCTATTGTCTCTTCCGTGACAGCAAGCACCGCCTGTGGGCTTCTTCCCTGGAGAAGGTAAACCTGTGGGATGAGAATGCACAGATATTCCGCCCAGTAGGTCCTATCAAGGGATGTGCCATCGACATCGATGAAGACAAGCAGGGCAATGTATGGTTTGCCACTCAGGGCAATGGCTTGTGGTGCTATCGCAAGAACAATACTTGGAAACAATATAAGAATGTGGAGGGCGACTCCACTTCCATCAGCAGCGACCAGGTGAACTGTGTGCGCCGAGGCAGCAGGGGACAGCAACTC
The DNA here is from genome assembly GCA_900548535.1 of Candidatus Segatella intestinihominis. Taxonomy (GTDB): domain Bacteria; phylum Bacteroidota; class Bacteroidia; order Bacteroidales; family Bacteroidaceae; genus Prevotella; species Prevotella intestinihominis. The sequence goes on from URLG01000008.1 coordinate 27,063, forward strand.
TATGTGGCTACCAACCACGGACTCTGCCTCTATCAGCCAAAGACCGACTCCTTCCAGCGCATCGCCATCCAGGCTCCGAGCCAAGACTTTGCCAGCATCGTCGTTTATCAAGGCGAGCTCTGGCTCAGCAGTACCAGGGGCATCGTGAAGTATGTGCCGGGCGAGGAAGCCAAGATGTTTAATAGACATGACGGTCTCAGCAGCGATCAGTTTATGCCTAATAGCGGACTGATGGCATCTGACGGCAGAGTATACTTCGGTACCTCAGCGGGCTTCAATACCTTCTATCCTTATCAGGTGAAGATCAACCAGGTGTTGCCACCCGTGGCTATCACATCCATCAATCTCTTTGACCATCTGGACATGGATGGGGAAGAGGATGAGGAGAATGCACTGCCCAAGGTGCTGAATCATGTGGACGAAATCAATCTCTCGCATGATGAGAATATGTTTAATATCTCCTTTGCCGCCCTGAGCTATGTATCGCCAGAGAAGAATCTGTATCGCTATCAGTTGGAGGGATTCGACAAGGACTGGATACTCACCAATGAGCATCGTGCCACCTATACCAACCTGCCTGCTGGCACCTATACCTTCCGTGTGAAGGCAGCCAACAACGATGGCATGTGGTCTAAGAACGAGGCGCAACTCAAGATTGTGGTGCATCCACCATTCTGGTGGTCATTGCCTGCCAAGATACTTTATCTCATCATCATCGGCTACTTCATCTTCTGGATAAGCCAGAGCCGACTGAAGCGAGAGAAACGTCGCCATCAGCAAGAGCTAGACCAGCTGGAGGAGAAGCAAGAGCAGGCGATGAGAGATGCCCGACTGCGCTTCTTCACCATGATAGCCCACGAGATTCGTACGCCAGTTACGCTGATCATCGGCCCGCTGGAGAGCCTGAAGGAACAGTGGACGCAGTTGAGCCAGAATGTAAAGGGCAGCGAGGCTATGACGCAGACGCTCGATGTCATCGACCGCAATGCGCAGCGCCTCTTGTTGCTCGTCAATCAGCTACTCGACTTCAGCAAGGTGCAGCAGAAGGGCATGCAGGTACACTTCAAGTTGCAGAACGTCTCTCGATTGCTCCATGCCGTGGCAGAGCGCTTTGAGCCAACCTTCCAGCAGAAGGGCATCCGCTTCGAGATGGAATATCCTGCCGATGACTTTGCTGCCATCTTGGACAGCGAGGCTATCACCAAGGTGGTGAGCAACCTGATGACCAATGCCAACAAATATACCAAGGACTATGTGCGCCTATCCTGTCGCATGGTGGATGCCGACCATTTCGCCATCGAGGTGAAGGACAACGGCATGGGTGTGAGCCAGGACGAGAAGGAGAAGATATTTGGAGCCTTCTATCAGGCTCGTGACAACAAGCCGGGTACGGGCATCGGACTGAACATCGTGAAGAATCTGGTGGATGCCCATCACGGCAGGGTAGAGGTGGAATCCAAACCAGGCGAGGGTGCTTGCTTCATCGTAACGCTCCCTATCAACCAGCCAGATGCGCTCGTGGAGAAGGCAGACGAGACGGTGATGGTGCCAAGACAGGAAGATGAGGAGGCTGTCGATGCCACCATGGAAGGCTTGGACGAGAAGGCGCCAACCCTAGAGAATCAGGAAAAGGCACGACTCTTGCCTACACTGCTCATCGTGGACGATGACGAGGATATGCGCCAGTTTGTCAAGGCTCATTTCGCGCATACTTATATGGTGCTTACTGCCGAGGATGGTCGCCATGCCCTCCGAGTACTGGAGAAACATGATGTGTCGATGATTATCAGCGACTGGATGATGCCAGAGATGGACGGACCAGAGTTCTGCCGTCGAGTGCGCAAGAATGCTGCCTACTCTCATCTGCCATTCGTCATGCTCACGGCTAAGACCGATGATGCCAGCAAGACCGAGGGTATGAACTGCGGTGCCGACATCTACATCGAAAAGCCATTCTCCATGAAGTATCTGGAGGCGAGTGTGAACAATCTGATGGAGATGCGCCGACTGTTGCTCAATAAGTTCTCCACCACGCCACTGGAGCCTATCAGCGATATCGCTCCTTCGCAGACCGACAATAAGTTCTTGGAGAAGATGACGCAGATCATCGAGGAGAATGTGGCTAACCCAGAGCTCAATGTGGCATTCCTTGCCGGCAAGCTGGGCATGAGCCGCAGCTCGCTCTTCAATAAGATTAGGGGTCTTGCAGATGTAACGCCAAATGAGATGATACAGCTCGTGAAGCTGAAGAAGGGCGCAAGACTTCTGAAAGACGGACAGTATCGCATCAGCGAGGTAAGCTATATGTGTGGCTTCAGTAGCCCTAGCTACTTTGCTAAGTGCTTCCAGAAGCAATTTGGAGTGAAGCCTATGGACTTCATCAGTTAGAAGATTTACACCTTATTATATATAAGGCAAAGTACAAATGCAAAGCCGCCGACACATCACGTGCCAGCGGCTTTTTTCATTTCTCGTAATATTTAATGTAATATTTAATAAAGAATTTTATTTCTTGGTAGCTCGGATGAAGAATCCTATCAAGAGGATGTATGCGATGAGCGAACATACCTCGGAGAGTGGATTGCTCCACCAAACATCTGCTATCGAACATTCGATACCGCCAAACTTCAAGAGGGCGCTAACCACACCCATCAAGGCTCCACCGGCTATGAAACCGCTGGCTATGAGCGTACCCTTTTCGCCACGCTCGCTGTTTACCTTGGCATCCTTAGAGCGAGAGGTAACATACCAGTTGATGGCACCACCTACGAGCAATGGCACGTTCAGTTCCAATGGGATGAACATACCCAGGGCGAAGGCTAGGGCAGGTATCTTGAAATAGGTGAGCACGATGGCGAGGACGGCTCCGATGCCGTAGAGAATCCAAGGTGCTCCCACACCATTCATCAGTGGGTCGATGACGGCTGCCATCGCATTAGCCTGAGGGGCTGCCAGCGAACCAGAGGCAAAGCCGTAAGTCTCGTTGAGCAGCATCATCACACCGCCCACGGTGGCTGCGCTAACCAAGGTGCCGAGGAATTTCCATCCCTCCTGCTTCTTAGGCGTTGTGCCCAACCAGTAACCTATCTTGAGGTCGGTGATGAACGAGCCAGCCACAGACAATGCCGTACAAACCACACCACCCATGATTAGGGCTGCCAACATGCCGCCAGGACCTCTCAATCCTACTGCCACCATCACTACGGAGGCGAAGATGAGTGTCATCAGCGTCATACCCGATACAGGGTTGCTGCCCACGATGGCGATGGCATTGGCTGCCACGGTGGTAAAGAGGAAGGCGATGGCTGCCACCAGCAAGATGGCGATGATGGCGAAGAGGAGATTGCCATCCATCACGCCAAACCAGAAGAAGAGGAAGGTGACGAGGATGCAAACCAGTGAACCTACGGCGATAATCTTGAATGAGATGTCGCGCTGGGTACGCTTCACGTCCTTGTCTGCGTCGCTCTTGCCCTTGAGCTCCTTGCCCGCCAAGCTAACGGCACCCTTGATGATGCCCCAGCTCTTGATGATGCCGATGATGCCCGCCATGGCGATGCCACCGATACCGATGCTGCGAGCGTAAGCCTTGAATATCTCCTCTGGGCTCATGGCTCCCACCGTAGCGGTGATGCCTGGGTCCCAGGCGTTCAATACCTGGTCGTGGAAGATGACGCTCATGCCTGGCACGATGAGCCACCATACCACCAGTGAACCGAGGCAGGTATAGAAGGCATACTTCAGTCCGATGATATATCCCAGACCGAGGACGGCTGCACCTGTATTCACCTTGAACACGAGCTTAGCCTTGTCGGCGAGGTCGCAACCCCAACCAACCACACGGCTCGTAAAATTCTCGTTCCACCAACCGAGGCTAGCCACGATGAAGTCGTATAGACCACCCACCAGTCCGGCTATGAGCAGCGGTTTGGCTTGGTCGCCTCCCTTGGCTCCGCTCACCAGCACCTGAGTGGTGGCTGTAGCCTCAGGGAAAGGATACTTGCCGTGCATATCACTCACGAAGTACTTGCGGAACGGTATCAGGAAGAGGATGCCGAGCACGCCTCCCAATGCCGAAGCCATGAATATCTTCATGAAGGATGTGGTCATCTCTGGATACTTAGCCTGGAGGATGTAGATGGCTGGCAGGGTAAAGATGGCTCCTGCCACCACGGCACCCGAACAGGCTCCGATGCTCTGTATAATCACGTTCTCGCCCAACGCCTTGCTCCGCTTGGTAGCGGTGCTCACACCCACGGCGATGATGGCGATAGGAATGGCTGCCTCAAACACCTGTCCCACCTTCAAGCCCAGATAGGCTGCGGCGGCAGAGAAGATGACTGCCATCACGATGCCCCAAGTCACTGACCATCCGTTCACCTCAGGGTAAACCTTGTCGGGCGACATGAGAGGCTTGTATTCCTCCCCGTCCTTCAGCTCTCGGAAAGCGTTCTCGGGGAGTTGCAAGTTTTCTTTATCTTCCATAGTTTATTTACTTTGAACTTTGAACATTGAGCTTTGAACTTTATGAAATGCCCTACCTTTAAGAAATAGCTCTAAATTTTAGCAGGAAAACTAATCATAAAGTTCAAAGTTCAAAACTCAAAGTTCAATATTTATATTATTTCTCGATTCTGATGATGTATTCACTCATGAAGCTAGCGCCTGGCTGCAAGCGGTTCATCAAGTACTTGTCTTGGAACTCGCCGTCATATTCTGCCCAGTCGTGGATACCATACCATGGCTCGATGCAGATGAAAGGAGCGTGCTTGCCTGTTGGGTTCCAGATGCCTACACATGGAGTCTTGAACTCCAAGGTAACGTGAGGCTCGCCCTCTTCATTGAGAATGCTCACCTGCTTCACCTGGCTCTTATCGAAGATGACTGCATCATCTGCAAATGTCTCTTCATCTACCTCCCAGATGCCCTTGTCGGTCTCTACGGTCTCCTTAGCCTGACGGTCGATGCAACCATTCACATTGCCGAAGAGGCGAACAGGAGCCTCGTTGTCGAGCTTCAAGGTAGCCTTCATAGGCTCGCCCTTCTTGCAACCAGGTACCATAAAGGCTGGGTGACCACCAATCTGGAACATGATCTCCTTGTCGTCTGTATTCTCTACATGCCAGATGACATGGATTTCATTACCCTCCAAGCGATAAGAGATGGCAAGATTGAAGTGATATGGATAGTTCTTATGGGTCTCCTCATTGTCGATGAGGGCGAAGGTGAGGCGGTCGCCAGTCTTGCCTACGAGCTTAAACTCGGTATCGCGAGCGAATCCGTGGCGTGGCAGATGATATTCCTGGCCGTCGATGCGGTAAGTATCGTTCCACAATCCGCATACGATAGGGAAGAGGATAGGAGAGTGGCGGTTCCAGTACTTGTCGTCGCCATCCCACAGATATTCGTTACCATTGGCATCCTTGATGCTCTGAAGTTCAGCTCCAAGAGAAGAAATCTCAAGAGTAAGCTGGTCGTTTTTAATTTGTTCCATTGTCTTAGTTTATTTTGTTATTATTATTCTAGCGGCAAAGATAATACTTTTTTTCTGAAAGCACAACATTTTGGACGATTTTGTTATGTTATTTCGGATATTTGCTGTAATTTTGCAGTCCGAAAAGAAAATATTGATATGACTAGTAGTAATAAGGTAAAAGGTTTTTCGGCTGGCATTATCGCTGCCGTATGTTATGGTACCAATCCGTTGGGCACATTGGAACTCTATGGTGATGGGTTCAATTCGGGCTCGGTGCTTATCTATCGCTATCTGTTGGCGGTGGTGATGTTTGCAGTGGTGATGATGTTTAAGCGTGAGAACTTCAAGGTGAAGTGGGGGCATCTGATCAGGCTGGCTGTGCTGGGCTGTATGTTCTCGCTCTCATCGTGTACGCTCTATGTCAGTTTCCACTATATGGCGGCGGGCATAGCCAGCACATTGCTCTTCGTATATCCCATTATGACAGCGGTGCTGATGACGGTCTTCTTCCATGAGAAGGTTACTTGGACCACTACCATTGCCATCCTCTTGGCGGTATCGGGAGTGGGACTGCTCTATCAGGGCGACGGCAATGAGAAGTTGAGCACGGCGGGATTTGCACTAGTGATGTGTTCGTCATTGCTCTATGCGCTCTACATCATCTCGGTGAATAGATGGGAGAATCCGAGGATGAGCAATGTGAAGTTCACCTTTTATATATTGGTGTTTGGATTGGTCACGATGTTGGTCTATTCCCTGTTGGCAGGCGAGAGCATCCAGATGCTAGAGACACCTAAGCAGTGGCTTTGCGCCGCTCAGCTTGCCTTGTTGCCTACGGTGTTGTCGCTCTTCTTCATGACCATCTCCATCAATCTCATTGGCTCTACGCCAGCTGCCATCATGGGAGCCTTGGAGCCTGTTACGGCAGTCATCATCGGTGTCTTCGTCTTTGGTGAGACCTTCTCGCTGCAGTTGGGCATTGGCATCATCGCCATCTTGGCTGGCGTAACGCTGATTATCGCTAGGAAAAAGTAATCTGCAAGAAATGCTGGGAGGGCAGGTAACAAACCTGCCCTCCCAGCATTTCTCCCTATCGATTGGTTTTATTTTATCTCAAGATATCCTTCAGTGCGAAGTTGGCGAGGATGGAGGTGCTTTGGCTCAGCATGCGGATAAACTCCTGTGCTGAGTTTTTCATATACGCATCTCTGAGGATGTGGATGCAACCGTCCATCTCATTCTCCGTACTATCTATCGGGATAGCTTTCATGCCACTCTGCAGAATCGTGGTGCTCTCGGAGAGAATGGTCACCAGATTGCTGCGACTCAAGAGGTCGAAGATGACATTGACATTGTTTACCTCTACCATAATCTTGAAGTTGAGGTCCTTGCCATCCACCAGGTGCTCAAAGGCATTGCGAGCCTGCAAGCCCTTGCTTGGCAGGATGAGATCATAACGCTCCAAGTCGGCTAGCTTTATGGAAGACAGGCGTGCCAATGGGTGGGTCTCATTGACGATGGCAGCCAAGCGATTGCTGAAGATGGCTCGGCTGTCGATAGCCTTGTCTACCTTCAGCGGCTTGAAGGCAAGCACCAAGTCTAGCTCGCGCTTCTTCAGTCCGTCCATCAGTTCCTGCATGGTGCGATACTGTATGTTGAGTTTCACATGCGGATAGGCATGGAGGAAGGCGATGAGCGTCTCTGCCATGATATTGCTGAAGGAGAAGGTTACGCCGATGTTCAGCTCGCCGGTGAGCATCTCCTTGAGGTCGTTCATGTGGTCTGCGCATGCCTCGGTGCTGTTGACGGCATTCTGGGCGTAGGGCAGCAATTCCTTTCCAGCCTCAGTGAGGTACACCTCATGCGAGTTGCGCTCAAAGAGCGGCAAACCTATCTCTTGCTCCAGATGCGAAATCTGCTGCGAGAGGGTGCTCTGCGTGATGTAAAGCTTGCGCGAAGCCTCAGAGAAGTTGAGCGTCTCTGCCACCTTCAAGAAATATTTCAGTTGTCGAATTTCCATTTTATATCTGTTCTTTAGCAGCTATCGGCTATAGAAATAACCGATAGCTAATTTTCGCTGCAAAGATACAACTTTATTTTTATTTACGTCAAGAGTCAGAAGTTAATAACTCCTAACTCCTAACTCCTAACTCCAAACTCCTAACTTTACTTGATTTCCACTTCATGAAGGTCTACGAACTCACCATTCTTTTTCTTTCTCTCCACCAACATCTTGAAGAGCTTGCGCTTGCGGCTACCCTCCACAAAACGGCGGAAGAAGATGTTAGGAATGGCTACACCCAAGGCGATGCAGAGGATGGCGAGCGATGCCTTGATGGCATTGTTCATACCCACAGTTACCTCGCCTACCACGCCATGCATATCAATGAAGGCGAAGAGGGCACGATACATCAATACTCCAGGTACCATAGGTATCACACTAGGGATGGTGATGCACTGATGAGGGGTATGGAACCAGTGGCGAGCCTTGATCACAATGATGCTGATGAGGGCAGAACCAGCCAAAGAACCGATGCTCAGACCCATGTCCAAGCCCACATTGCCATTGCTAGGACCCAGATTGACGAAGTTGCGGAAGCAAACGGCGATGATACCACCCACAGCCACTACTGGCAACAATCTTCTAGGAATGCTGAAGATGGTGGAGAAGCCCATAGCTGATACGGCAGCTGCAATGGCAAACTCCCAGTACTCGTGGTGAGGAGTCATGGTGAGGTCCTTCACGAAGTTGTCGATGTGGCATACCTGAATGGCAAATGCTATACCAAACGCCATCGCCAATACCATCAGCAGGGTGTTGAGGGCTCTGATCATACCCACCTCTATATAGCCATCGAGCATATCACTCACAAAGTTGATGAGTGGCACTCCTGGCACGATGAAGAGGGCGCAAGCCATCAATGGATGCCAAGGGGTATCTGAGTGCATGAAGGCTGGCAGCGAGCTGGCTATCGCTGGATCGAGCGACAGGAAGGAAGTGAGCCATGCTATCAGGGTGGCTACGAAGGCCGAGATGCCGATAGCCACATAGTTGTTGCAGCCCTTGGTTGGCAAGTACATACGAAGACGGAAACCCAGGATGGCGGCAAGCGAACAGAAGAAGAACGCTGGCCAGTCGCAACCGAACTGGATGCAGAATCCGCCGCAGGCAAAACCACCACCGATGGCTACCTGCCATGGAGAGAAACTGCGCTTGGTGGCGCAAATCTCATTCAGCGACTCCTCGTATTGCTCCAATGAATAGTCGTCCTTGATGGCACGCCAAGTCAACTTACTCATCATGGAGATGCTGGTCAGATTGATGCCATGCTTCTCGCAACGCTGGAACTTGGTAAATGAGTGTACCTCATCACTATAGTTTACCATCAATACGTTCCAGTTCACATAGAGGTGCAGGTAGCGCTCATCCAGTCCGAGGTAAGCGGCAGCACGCTTCATGGTACGCATGATGCGAGATGTATCGGCAGCGCTCTCTACCAAGATCTTGCCGGTGCGGAGCAAGAGGTCGAGCTTGCGTCTGAGCTCTGCCTCTGTTATCTCCTTGCAGGTGCCATCAGCGCATCCGCAATCACATTCTTTCTTGTTATCCATCTGATTGTCTACGATATTCTTGATGTCGTTCATAAATGCTTTTATATATGTACTTGTACTGTTTTCTTATATTTCTTGTAATTGTTACTTTATCCAAACACGAAGATGATGATCTGGATAGTGACGATGCGCAGGAACATGGCGAATGGATATACATTCGCATAACCTACGGTTGGGGCATCGGCTGTGGTCTGGTCACGTACGTAAGCCAGTGCCGATGGGTTGGTGTTGGCACCAGCCAAGACTCCGAGCAGCGTGAAGTAGTTGATGTGGAACACAAACTTACCGATGATACCACCCAAGATGATAGGCAACATGGTGATAGCGATGCCATAGAGTATCCATATCATGCCGCTCTCGGTGGCTACGGTCTGGATAAACTGTTTGCCTGTGCCCAAACCTACGCAAGCCAAGAAGATGCAGATACCTATCTCACGGAGCATCAGGTTGGCAGAGATGGTATTGTAGGTAACGAGGTTGTATTTTGGACCGAAATATCCGATGAGGATGGCCACTACCAATGGACCACCGGTCAAACCCAATCGCAAGTTCTCGTCGATGCCAGGAATGAAGAATGGGATGTTAGCCACGATACAACCCAGCATGATACCCAGGAAGATAGGGATGAGGTTAGGGTAGTTGAGTCGCTTCATCTGGTTACCCAAAACCTTCTCGGTATGAGCGATGGCGAGCTCTGTTCCCACTACGGTTACGCGGTCGCCAAGCTGCAACTTGAGGTCTGGGGTGGCAATGAGGTCCACGCCATTACGGTTTACGCGAGTCACGTTGGCACCAAGGTTAGAACGAATCTGTAGCTGGCTGATGGTCTTGCCATTGATGCCAGGCTTGGTGATCAGAATGCGACGGGTGATGAGGTCCTTGCCATACTTCTCTTCAGCCACCTTCACACGCTCGCCGAGCAGTGCGGTGATAGGCTCCACTACAGTAGGGTGAGCCACAATCTGCAGGATATCGCCCTCGCTGATGATGGTGTTGCCGTTTACTATCTCATCGTGCATGTCGCTATTCTTGCGGATAATCTTTGAGATCATGAAGTCACGCTTCAAGAGGTCACGAATCTGCTTTACGCTATAGTCGAATACCATGAAGTTGGTTACCTGGATGGAGAATGTGTTGAGGGTCATCTCCTCCAAGTGGCCCATGCCTCGCTTAGCCTCAGCCTCTTCCTTCTCCTTGTTGATGCCAAGCGCATACCTTAATATAATAAAGGAGAGGATAACGCCAAGCACACCCATAGGATAGGCGATGGCATAACCTGCGGCGATGCTTGGAGCGTCGATGTGGCGCAAGTCGCTGAATGCCTGCTGGGCAGCACCCAGTCCAGGGGTGTTGGTCACGGCACCAGAGAGGATACCAGCCATAGAGGTGATGGAAGTGCCCGACACGCTGTAGATGGCGAGTGTGGTAACGATGCTCAGGGCGATAACGATGATGCTGAGCAGATTGAGACTCTTGCCGCCATTCTTGAATGAGGAGAAGAAACCAGGTCCTACCTCCAGTCCGATGGAGTAAACGAAGAGAATCAAGCCAAACTCCTTGAGGAAGTGGAGCAAGTGCTCATCCAGATTGAGAGAGAAATGGCCGAAGATGAGGCCAATGAACAGAATCCATGCCAAACCAAGAGAAACACCTTTCACTCTCAGTTTGCCCAAACACAAGCCCAGTGTGATGACCACAGCCAGTATCATCACGGAGTGAGCCACACCGCCTCCCCATAAATCAGGGAAACCGTAAAACAGATTTTTTAAGATATCCATACCTTATATATAATGTGTAATTAATAATTTTTTCGCATTGTTGATTTTCGATTGCAAAGGTATAGATAAAATCGAAAGCAAAAATCATTTTGCATTTAAAAGCTATTAAGGCTGCTATAAGTATTTTCTATAGCAAGTTTTTCGTCTTTTATGGTGTTCTTACTTATTTTTTTTGTAATTTTGCAACCAATTACATTCAAAACTTAACATTGAATAAGTATGCTTAATATTGAAGAATTAAAAGACAAGAAGATTGCCGTGCTGCTTTCGGGCGGCGTGGACAGCTCGGTGGTGGTATGGGAGTTTGCCCGACTAGGTCTGCATCCCGACTGCTTCTACATCAAGATTGGACCAGAGGAGAAGGAGGAGTGGGACTGCTCATCGGAGGAAGACCTGGAGATGGCTACCGCAGTGGCAGCCAAGTATGGCAGCAAGCTGCAAGTAGTTGACTGCCACAAGGAATACTGGAGCGAGGTAACCCGCTATACGATGGAAAAGGTGAAGGCTGGTTTCACCCCCAATCCAGACGTGATGTGCAACCGTCTCATCAAGTTTGGAGCCTTCGATGAGAAGATGGGGCACAACTACGACCTCATTGCCACGGGCCATTATGCCCAGACCGAGGTAGATGAGAATGGCGACAAATGGCTCGTTACCAGTCCCGACCCAGTGAAAGACCAGACCGACTTCTTGGCTCAGATAGAGAGTTGGCAATTAAGAAAAGCGATATTTCCTATCGGTCATCATGTGAAAAATGAAGTTCGAGAGATAGCTGAGGAGGAGCATTTGGTGAATGCCAAGCGCAAGGATAGCCAAGGCATCTGCTTCCTGGGGCAGATCAATTATAATGACTATATCCGCCGTTATCTGGGCGAGAACCCTGGCGATGTGATAGAGCTGGAGACGGGCAAGCGCATCGGCGAGCACAAGGGCTTGTGGTTTCACACCATCGGTCAGCGCAAGGGCTTGGGCTTTGGCGGCGGTCCATGGTTTGTCATCAAGAAGGACGTGGAGCACAACATCCTCTACGTGAGCCATGGCTACGACCCCAAGACGGCATACAAGCAGGATTTCCCCCTCCACGATTTCCATTTCCTCACCCATGAGGTGCCGATGCAGAAGGTAACCTTCAAGATTCGCCATACCCCAGAATACCATCCTGCCACGATAGAAAAGCTGGAGGATGGCAAATGGATGATTCATTCCGAGGAGCCCATTCACGGAGTGGCTCCCGGCCAGTTCTGCGTAGTATACGATGAGCATCATCATCGCTGCTATGGTTCGGGCGAGATTACGATATAAAGAGATGGGGAGGATTTTTTTAGGTACGGATTACACGGATAAAAGAAGAGACTATGTCGTTAATAATAGACATAGTCTCTTTTCTGTATCATGCTCTTTGCTTATTATGATATTTAAGCTTACGATATTTACTTCTTAAACCCTTTCTTCTTTTTCATTCTCTTGCCCACGAAGTTTCAGGCAGGCATCTTCTTCAGTGTGCTTCTTACTGGCTGGATGTCCCAGAGCAGGAAGATGATGAGCACGGCGATGGAGATGAGGCAAGTGATGCCGTAGAGCTGCTTGATGCTGATCATCAGGAGCTGGGTGGCATCGTAAGGCAATCCTCGCGCCATGTTGTCTGCCATCTGGTGACGAATGCCGAATCTATAGAGGCCTGAGCACATCGTCGACATCGGACCGTTGCGCACGATACCTGCCATCGTCAATCCCATGAAGAAGTGCTGGAATGGCATCAACTCCTCCAGGTACACCGTCAGCATCACGAAGAAAATCGCATTGCCAAAGGAGCGGCTGAAGGTGGGCAGATAGAGAGCCTCAAGCGGCAAGCCTGGGTCGATGAGAAAATACATCATCACTGGATAAGCCGCCATCGTTGCCAAACCGAGCGTCAAGAGACGAGTGTATTTCTGATGAAGCACCTTGCACCAGAAGAGGCAGAAGAGGCAGCCTACTACGGCTCCCACCCATTCTACGAAGTTGAGCACATTGGTGGTAAAAGTGCCGAAATGGAGCACGCCACCCGTAAAGGTGGTTTGCAGCACCTTAGGCGTGGAGCCCATGAACTCGACGAAGGCGAAGAGGATGAGCAGCGGGATGAGGCGCTTATACTTCCATGCCGCTGGCTCGATGTATGGGTGGCGGATATGCAGCATACGGTTGATACAGAAATAACCCGTCACGATGAAGAGCAGCAGGTCGCCCTGCATAATCTTGCTGTCGAGCCAGTTGTAATGCTCTCCGTAATTGAAGAAGAAGATAAACTCCAACATCCATGCCGACCAGAGCAAGCAGCCCAAGACATCGAGACTGATGAATGGTAGTGGCTTCATGAATCGGAACTCATGGGTGGTCACGTAGAGGAAGAGGGCGATGAAGAACATCACACCTGCCATCGCCCAGTTGATGATGCGCCTCCCGCTAACAGAAGGCTTACAAACATGATTTTCTTTATCATTTCTTAAAATTTTGTTATCTCTTGAATTCGGGTGCAAAGGTACGGAGTTTTTGCCAAATGCTAGCTTTAAATATTTCGTGGAGCATGGACTTTTTGGGAACAAATATTCTTTTATCTCACATAAATTATGTAATTTTGCAACCGAAAAGCGAATAAAGGGAATAGTAACCCTCAAAATAAGGTATTTAGTTGTATATATATATAAATAAGGTATAAGGATGGAATTATCAGAATTGAGCAGTTTTCAGGAGGCAAGTCTTTTTACATCCCATTTGGAATGGGTGGCAGGATGGTCCGCAAGTGATTACTTATGGGGCGATATTGATATGCCGCAGGGGTAAGGCTATGCTGAATGTCAATTATAAGGATTGGGAAATGTATGAGGGGGCGGTCATCACAGTCTTTCCCAATGATGTGGTGGAATTAAAAGTGAAGAGTGAAGAACGAAGAGTGAAGAATTCAAATGCAGAAGTTGATGATAAGGCTTCTTTTGAGGTTGAAATCCTAAAGTACAACGCTTCGCTTTTGAGAGAGGCTAGTTTGCAGCTGGAACAGACGGTATATTCTTCCCTTCGTGAGGATCGCTGCCGACAAGATTCGACTGTGGTGACCCATATCATCAACAGTATGTTTTCCTTGCTCAAGGTGTATTTCAATCAGTCGGAATGTACTTGCATCTCGCAACTGATGCTTCTTCAGTTGAAGGCTTTCTTCGTAGGTTTCCACGAGTATTTGCAGCGCAATCCGCAATTTCGTCCAGAAGACGAGGTGAAGTCATATCGAGTGAGAGAACTCTTCAATCGGTTTATGATGTTGATGGAACGAGACTACAAGCAGTCGAGGGATGTGAACTATTACGCCGATTTGATGCACATTACCTCCAAGTATCTCACCAACATCGTGCGCCAGGTAACGGGGCATACCCCGAAGACCATCATCGATCAGTACGTCATCCTCCAGCTCAAGATGCAGCTCCAGCGCACCTCGCAGAGCATCAAGGAGATAGCCTGGGAATACCATTTTACAGATGTCAGCTTCTTCTGTCGCTACTTCAAGAAGCATACAGGCTTGACTCCACAGCAGGTGAGGGAATAACTCACGCAGATTTATTACCTGCCCAATTAGCAAGAATGCCCTATAGTAGCTAAAAGCATTTCTCACCATTGGGCAGGTAACAAACCTGCCCTCCCAGTATTTCTTGCCAATTGTACGGCTTGAAATTATTCTTTATTTTCTTCCTCTGTCTCTTCCTCTAATTTTTTAGGAAGCACGAGATTGAGAATCACGCCAATAACGGCAGAAAGTCCGATGCCCGATATGGCGAAGCTGCCCGATGAGAGCACGGCACCGCCCAATCCCATGGTTAGCATCACGGAGATGATGATCACATTACGAGTATTGTTCATATCCACCTTGTTCTGCATCAGATTCTGTACACCCACGCTGGCGATGGTACCGAAGAGCAAGAGCATAATGCCACCCAATACGGCTTGTGGAATACTTTGAAGCAAGGCACTCAGCTTGCCCACAATAGAAAAGCAGATGGCTGTGGCGGCAGAGATGCGAATCACGGCAGGACTGGTAACCTTGGTGATAGACATGGCTCCCGTTACCTCAGAATAGGTTGTCTCCGGAGGACCACCGAGAAAGGCTGATACCAAGCAAGCTACACCATCGCCCAACATGGTGCGATGGATGCCAGGATCCTTGACAAAATCCTTCTTTGCCACGGCACTCACCACATATATATCACCGATATGTTCCAGCACAGGTGCTATCGCTACAGGTATCATATAGAGGAATGGACTCCAAGAGAAGTGGGTGATAGTATCAAAGGAGATAGGGCAGGAAATCCAAGATGCCGCCGCTACGCCAGAGAAATCCACCTCGCCCATGCAGATGGCGATGATGTATCCCACAACCACACCTGTGATGATAGGTACCAACTTCATCAGTCCCTTACAGAATGTGAGCACCAAGATGGCGGTGATGAGTGAAGAGAAAGCAAGAATCCAGTTGGTCTTCGCCATATCCACCGCACTGCCCGAGAGCGAAAGACCGATGAGGATGATGGCTGGTCCGATGACCACAGGAGGGAAGATGCGGTCGAGTAATTTCTTGCCCTGCCATCTTACCAAGGCACTCATGATGAAATACACCAGCGATACGCTCGTGAGTCCGGCGATGGTGCCAGGCAGTCCCCACTGCTTGGTGGCGGCGATGATAGGAGCGATGAAGGCAAATGAGCTACCCAGGAAGATAGGCACCTTGCCTCCTGTGATGAAATGAAAGAGGAAGGTTCCTACACCTGCGGTGAAGAGAGCCGTAGCTGGGTCGATGCCAATCAAAAGGGGCACCAACACCGTTGCGCCGAAAGCCACGAAGAGGAATTGCACTCCCACGATGGTTTTCTTGGTCATTGATAATTGTTCTGTGTCCATATATTAATTTGTTTGGTTTTGTTTTCTATTCCAATTGCAGAATGTTTATTCCAATTGCTGTTTCTTATTTGATCTTCATTCTCTTCCAAATCCATCTTGGGATGAGTCGCCAAAAGAAGACGAGGATGGCATATCGCCAGTCGATGACCTTCACCTCTTTGCCTGATTCTATGGCCTTCACGATGTCGCGTGCCACATCTTCCGCATGAAGTTGCAGGGGATAGTGGCTGCCAGCTATCAAGTCGGTCTTTACAAAACCAGGGCGGATGTCGGTAAAGGCTATCGGCAGATGGCGCATGGTGGCTTGCTGGGAAAGGCATTCGATGTAATGATTCAGAAAGCGTTTGGTGGCGGAGTAGGAGGGAGCGGCACCAAGTCCTTTGGTTCCTGCGATGGAAGTGATGCAGGCGATTCGGTATTTCTTCTTTGCTGATGTGCCATTTTGCTCAGCAAACCAATTGAAAGCTGTATCCACCATTCTCACAAACCCCAATCCATTGGTCTCCATTGTCTTGAGCTCTTTCTCAATATCGAGCAGATTGTTTTGCCAGCCGATGCCCGAACTATGGAAATAGAGGTCCATGCCTCCAAGCTCTGTAATCAAATCACGAAGTAAGTCGGGTGCTTCAGGAGAAGTTACGTCTATCTGCTTGTAGCAAACAATATTCGCTTTCCTCATCACCCCTTCGAGCCTATCCACTCTTCTTCCTACTATGCCTACCAGCCAACCTTTAGCAGCCAACTGCTTAGCCACTTCCATGCCGATGCCAGAGGTGGCACCCATTACGATAGCTCTCTTTCCCATACTCATCGTCTTTTTATAGCTTTACAGAATTTACTTTTTTGCAAAAATACAGAAAAAGTTTGGTTGCAGCAAAGTTATTAACCATATTTATGGAAGAAATCTCTTCCGTCTGAGGATAATTTCTTAATTTTGCAATTAAAAACAAATGGTATGAGAATAAAATATGGTGGCAGATGGCTCCTGACCCTAGTATTCCTATTGGTGATTCATTCGTTGGTCTCGGCTCAAAAGGCTGGGACGGGGGAGTATTTCTATACACTCAATACCCAGCATGGACTTTCTGACAACAACATCTTGCAGATGATGCAGTTGCCTGATGGTAAGATTGTGGTGAAGACGCAGCGTGGCATCAATCTTTATGATGACTCTCATTTCCGCTTTCTTCCTTTGAACCCAAAAGAGGCACAGGAGATTAGGGGATATAAGGGACAATCGCATCTCTATGTGGATGGCAAGAATCGCCTTTGGGTCAAGGATTATCAAGAGGTGTATGCCATCGACTTGCATTCATTCCGTCTTATTTCCCATCCGTTGGATTCGCTTGCCTCTCAATCTATAGAGGATGTTTTTGTAGATAGCAAGCATGAGGTTTGGGTGTTCATGAACCATACCTCGAATCCAACTGCGAATAAAACATTGGTGAATCCTCAATCTCAATTGCGTCTGGCGCTCAATCCAGTTTGGGGAGAACTGCAAGATATGGATGTGGATGACAGCCACGTCTATGCCTTTTGTGCCAAAGGTGTAGTAGCTGCCTATTCTATGGATGGCAAACTCGCCTATGTGCAACATGCCTATGGCAAGAATGATATAGAAAAATATGCCGCCACCTCTTTGGTGGTAAAAACCCTTGGTGGACAGTTCTATCAGATAAGAACGGGCGGCAATCATCATTCGGTATTCTTGCATTTCGATCCGAACACCCGAAAGTATCAGTCTGTCTATACTTGCGACTACATTCTCCATACCCTCAATATGTCTTCCGATCGACAAGCCTTGATTAGTAGTCAACATGGCTATCTAATGTTTGATTTCAAAGTGAGCAACCTGCCTCAAGAGGTAAGGGAACTTGCCTTACCAGATGGCACATCGCTCGTTACGGGCATTAATACAGTGTATCGTGACCATGACGGAGGAATCTGGTTGGGCACTTACAAGGATGGCCTCATCTATGTGTCTCCATTATTGGGCTTGTTTTTTACCATCGACAAGCCATGGTGGCAGGGAGAGTGGGGTATTGGTTTGCTCATAGTGATTCTTCTATATTTTGTGGTAGCATTATTCATTATCTTCTATCGCAAAAAGAAAAAAGTTCAAGATGCCTCTCGCCCAGAAGAAGTATCCAGTCAGATACCTATGGCCTCTCCTGAAGAAATCTCAAGCCGGAATCTTTTTGTCTCTTCTGAAGAGTCTTTATTGTCTCCAGAAGCAGAGTCTTCTCCTTCTGATGACTTTAGAAATAAACTTATAGCTCTCATCGAGCAGCATCTTTCAGAGAGTGACTACGGGGTGGAACAATTGGCTAAAGACTTGTGTATGGAACGTACAGGTTTGTACAAGAAGTTGAAGACATTGACTGATGAATCTCCCATTAGCTTGATTAGAAAAGTGCGATTGGAGAAAGCGGCAGAAATGCTGAAATCATCTGCAAATGATGCTATGACCGTGAATGAAATAGCCGAACGAACTGGTTTTGCCTCTCCTAGCTACTTCACTAAGTGTTTCAAGGCAAAATATGGTGTAAAGCCGTCAGAATACCGATAAATAGGGCGTTTTTCAACATTTCTTTTATTTCTATCTTCATTTGTTTTATGTCCATTTCGCACAAAAATTCTACCTTTGCAGCATCAAAAACAACAACTAATAATAAATTACAAAAATATGGTTAAAAAACTAATGATGCTATCGCTCTTGTTGTTCACCGTGGTGGGAACAATGAGTGCCAAACAGGAGAATGCGGCGACCCAACAAGTGGGCAACCTGCAAGTGAAGGTGGAGTTTTATTCGCCTTCCATCGTACGTGTATTAAAGACTGAGGTGGGAAGTAAAGCGAATAAAAAAAGCTATTCCGTTATCTTGAAACCTGAGCAGATGAAGAACCTCAAGACGGTGAAGACTGCCGATGGCTATGAGATTTCATCGCCTTATATCAAGGTGAATTTCAACAGTCAGACTGGTGAAATTCGTTTCTTCGATGCCCAAGGCAATGCGTTGCTCTCCGATACCAAGACTACCTTGGAAAAGAGAAGTGATGAGGCCAACAAGGGCAAATGGCGCATCAAGCAAACCTTCCTCCTCGACAAGGATGAGGCTGTGTATGGCTTGGGACAGCTCCGTGATACCCACATGAATCAGCGTGGTCGTCATATCACTCTTTGGAATAATAATACCTTTATCGCCATCCCTTATTTTACCAGCGAGAAAGGCTATGGTCTCTATTGGGACAATGCAGGCAAAACCTATTATGACGATGATGCCCAGGGTACTTCCTTTACCAGCGAGGTGGGCACGGCTTCTGATTATTACTTCATGTATAAGGACGGCACACAGGATGGTGTTATTGCCAGCATCCGTGAATTGACAGGTCAGGCTACAATGTTCCCTCTCTGGGCGATGGGGTACTGGCAGTGTCGTGAACGCTATAAGACCAGTGATGAGTTGGCGGGCGTGCTTGACAAATATCGTGAACTGAAGATTCCTACAGATGCCATCGTGCAGGATTGGCAGTATTGGGGCTGTGACTCCAACTGGAATGCGATGCGATTCATGAATCCTTACTATATTAATAAGGTGGGCGACCCTGCTTGGGATAAGTATCTGCCAAAGGATATGCGCAAGATGAAGGCGCAGGCTACCCCTCGATTGAAGAATCCTCAGGAGATGGTGGACTATGTGCACAAGAACAATGCTCATCTGATGATCACCATTTGGCCAGACTTCGGTCCTTGGACAGATCAGTACAAGGAGTTGGAAAAGATGAATGCCCTCTTGCCTTTCGATACATGGCCACAGAAGGTAAGTGCCAAGGTATATGATGTATATAATCCGAAGGCTCGTGACCTTTATTGGCGTTATCTCACCAATCTCTATAACATGGGCTTCGATGCTTGGTGGACGGATTCCACAGAGCCAGACCATTTCGAAAAGGCTGGCGATGAGAACTATCAGACTTATGATGGTTCGTGGCTCAGCGTGAAGAATGCCTTCTCCTTGCTCCATAACAAGAGTATCTATGAGCATCAGCGTGCGATGAAAGGCAATGAGAAACGTTCGCTTCAGATGACCCGCAGTGGCTATTTCGGAATCCAGCATTATGGCACTTTCTCTTGGAGTGGTGATATTACTGCCAGTTGGCAGGAGATGAAGCAGCAGATACCTTCGGGCTTGAACTATACCCTCTGTGGCATCCCATTCTGGAATACAGACTTGGGTGGTTTCTTCTATTGGGAGTATCAGCAGAGCCCAAGGAATCCAGCCCTCCAGGAGTTGCAGACCCGTTGGATGCAGTGGGGGACCTTCATGCCATTGATGCGCAACCACTGTTCTTCGCCAATGGTGAGCGAACTGTATGAGTTTGGTAAGCATGGCGACTGGTGTTATGATGCTATCGTCAAGGCCATCAAGTTGCGTTATCGTCTCTTGCCTTATATCTATAGCACGATGGGCGACTGTGTGCAGCATAGCGGAAGCATGATGCGAGCCTTGGTGATGGACTATACTGCCGATAAGAAGGCTTCTCGTCTGAATGATGAGTATCTCTTTGGTCGCAACATCTTGGTCAAGCCAGTTACCGACCCTCTTTATACCTGGAAGAGCAAGGATAAGAAGGGACATCTGATTTATCCTGATGTTAAGCAGGCTGCTGCGCCAGTGAATGTCTATCTGCCAAAGGGCAACAAGTGGTTTGATTTCTGGGACAATACCCCGTATGAGGGTGGTCAGGACATTCAGCGTCTTTGTCCTATCGACATCATGCCAGTATTTATAAAGGCTGGTACCATCTTGCCATTTGGTCCTGATGTGCAATACAGTAATGAGAAACCTTGGGATGAGTTGGAAATCAGAGTTTATCCGGGAGCCAATGGCGAGTTTACCCTTTATGAGGATGAGGGCAACAACTACAATTATGAGAAGGGCAAGTTCTCTGAAATCAAGTTCTCTTGGGATGAGGCTAGCCATCAGCTTACCATCGCTCCTCGCAAGGGCAGTTTCAAGGGCATGTTAGCAAGCCGCAAGTTCCACGTCGTATTGGTAGGTGAGAACAGTGGTGGTGGCAATCTGCCGATGAAGGCTACTAAGACCGTGGATTATAACGGAAAGAAGCAAGTTCAAGTTCAGTTGTAATAGAACGAAACAAATGTTATCATAAAAAAGTGGCATATCTCGCAAGGATGTGCCACTTTCTTTATTTTTTACCAGTTTACTTTCTCGTTCAAGATAACGCCATCTGTTGCATCATCGGCAGTGAATGTCTCACCACGATACTGTACGCAGAGCATCAAGAGAGGTTCTGTGCCATTGTTACGAACAGAGCGGCGACCTGCAGGTGCTACTCTTACTACGCTGCCCTCGCTAACAGGGAATACCTCGCCATCTACCTGGAACTCGCCCTTGCCACTCAAGAAGAAGTAGAGCTCCTCATGGTTCTTGTGGGTGTGAAGGAAGCCAGTCTCTGTGCCAGGAGCAAAACTCTGGAATGAGAACTCACCGCCAGTGGCATTAACAGCCTGACCGCCAAACACCTTGCCATGGATAGTAACCTCAGGACCCAACTGGAGAGTATAGTCCTTGATCTCATTCACTTGCCGAATTCTACAGCTGTAAAGTTAGCTGCCTTAGTGATAATCTTTGATTCTTTCATCTTGTTCTAATGTTTTTATTTGTTATACTTATTTTTGTTTTCGTTTGCAAAAGTACTACAAAAAATCCATCCCCACAAGAAGGCACCAATAGGTAAGATAGTTACTTCGAGGTAACTATTGCTGATATAGAGCAAGATGAAAAATCGAAGTTTAACCAACATTAACGAAGGATATTTGGAGATAAACGGAAAGTTAGTTACTTTTGTAGCCTAATATTGATAATGAAAGAATTAGGGATAAAATAATAGACTCATTAAATAAAATATCAGACTCATTCATATGAATAAGATAACAATGCTGGGTACCTGAAATGCGACCGTATCAGGAATCTATAATACTTGTTTCTTGCTGGATACTCCAAACATCAAGCTGATGGTGGATGCTGGAGGTGGCAATGGTGTGCTGGAACAGTTGAAGAAGGTAGGCGTAGGTATCGCTGACTATCATACGGAGGAGAAAACCAACGCCACTCGCAAGGCTACTTACACCCAGGAGGCTGCCGAAAACTTCAAAGGCAGAATCGTGGTACCAGATGATTTGGAGGAGATTGAACTATAAATAATGAGGTGGTAGAACTATAAAGAATAAATGACAATGGCAAAAGCAATAAAAGAACCGATATTTCCAGAGTGTCCTATTCGCAGTGTGTTGGCTCGCATTTGCGACAAGTGGTCGATGCTCGTCATCTTCATGTTGGAGAAGCATCAGGAGGAGCCCGTTCGCTTCAATGCTCTGCGCAGACTGATTCCCGACATCTCGCAGAAGATGCTCACCAGTACCCTGCGTACTTTGGAGGAGGATGGTTTGATTAATCGTCAGGTATATGCCGAAGTACCACCAAGAGTAGAGTATTCTCTTACCCCTCGTGCCCATTCCCTGATACCTATCGTGGATAATCTTGTGGATTGGGCAGCCGATAACATGGCGGCTATCTTGAAGGATAGGGAGAAGAAAGCAAGCTAAATAGATTTTTATCTTTTTTCCCTCAGCCTCTTGCACAATGGCAGGGTGAGCAGGAGGCAGAGGAGGGCACCCAGTACCATGATGATGCTCGATGTAATCTCAATGGTTCAGTCACGATAGGACTGGAGATGGCTCCTGCCACGAAGCCTGATGTACCGAAGATGGCACTGGCAAGCAACAGTCCAAATACGCCTTGCCAAGAAGTGAAACCTGCCATCAGTCCACCTATCACTGGTGCGCAGACAGGAGCGATGCCATTGATGGAGCCTAAGATAGCCATGAAGTTGGCGAGTTCCTTGCCGCTAAACATATCCATGCTCATGCTCTTGGAGATGACGATGCCGCCTGCACCCGCCAAACCTTGGAAGATGCGCATGAGATTGAAAATATAGATGTTAGGGGCGATGATGCAAAGCACTGAGGCGATGGCAAACATCGGCATGGCCCCCACGAGGATTTTCTTTCTGCCAAACTTATCTGTCAGAGGACCAATGAATACCTGTCCCGCTGCCAATCCTATCATTCCCGTGGTGAGGCTGAGCGAAGCCAAGGCAGGGGAAGTATGGAAAAACTCCGACATCTCTGGCAGTACAGGTAGATAAAAGTCGGTGACAAACGGACCGAAAGCTGTCAACATTCCCAAGGTCGCTGGGATAAAAACTCCTATTTTCTTCTTCATGAATATGATGCTTTAATACCTATTATAATATATAGACTTATACCTATTTATATATGTGCTTTGCATCTGCTTATCGCAAATGCGGTGCAATATTACCACAAATGTTTGGGGGCAGCAAACATATTAACTATCTTTATGCAAGTATATCATTTCATGGAAGAAACTTACCCAATGTTTCGTTTTTTGCAAAAAATAGAAAGAATTTATTAAACCAAGAGAGCCCGAATTGTAGTATCTTTGCACCGTGATTCAGAAACAATATTTATAAACAAATAAAAACAGATATAATTATGACTGACGAAAAAAAATATAGAGTAGAGTCTGACCTCTTAGGCGAACTCAAGGTTCCTGCTGATGCACTGTATGGTGTACAGACACAGCGTGGTATCAATAATTATCATATCTCACGCAAGACGATGGTTGATAATCCTGACTTCATCATCGCCATCGCTTACGTGAAGTTGGCTGCCATCGAGACCAACCATTCATTGGGTGTTATCAATGACGAGATTTCGGGTGCTATCTCTCAGGCTTGCCGTGAAATTATCGACGGAAAATGGCATGAGAATTTCCCTATCGACATGGTGCAGGGTGGTGCTGGAACTTCTGTCAATATGAATGCCAATGAGGTGATTGCCAACCGTGCCTTGGAAATCTTGGGGCATGCGAAGGGTGATTATCAGTATTGCTCACCTAACGACCATTGCAACTGTGGCCAGAGTACCAATGATGTTTATCCTACCTCTATCCGCCTGGCTCTTATCCGTATGAACGCTCACTTGATAGGTGCTCTGACCGGACTCATCAGTGCCTTCAGATATAAGGCTGAGGAGTATGCCGATGCCATCAAGATGGGACGTACCCAGCTACAGGATGCCGTGCCAATGACTGTGGGGCAGGAGTTTAATGCATACGCCAACAACTTGGAGGAGGAAATCCTCAACTTGGAGCGCAACGTGAAACTTTTGCACGAAATCAATATGGGTGGTACTGCCATCGGTACAGGTTTGAATGCCGTGCCTGGTTTTGCCAAGCTTTGTGCAGCCAACCTGAGCAAGCTTACTGGCGAGAACTTTGTTACTGCCACCGACCTCGTGGAGGCTACTCCTGATACCGGTGCTTACGTGAGCTATTCATCAGCATTGAAGCGTCTGGCGGTTAAGCTCTCTAAGATTTGCAACGACTTGCGCTTGATGGCATCTGGCCCTCGTTGTGGATTGAACGAAATCAATCTGCCTCCTAAGGCTCCTGGTTCTTCTATCATGCCGGGCAAGGTAAATCCAGTTATCCCAGAGGTAACCAATCAGGTTTGCTTCAAGGTCATCGGCAATGATACTACCGTCAGCTTTGCGGCAGAGGCTGGTCAGTTGGAGCTGAATGTGATGGAACCAATCATCACCGAGAGCCTCTTCGAGAGTTTGACATGGATGAAGAATGCCATCGAGACCCTTACCTCTGAGTGCATCCTGGGCATCACCGTAAACAAGGAGCGTTGCTATGAGATGGTGAAGAACAGCATCGGTATCGTGACCGCCCTCAATCCTATCATCGGCTACAAGAAGAGTACCCAGGTAGCGAAGGAGGCACATGCCTCAGGCCGTTCGGTATATGACATCGTGATAGAGCAGGGCATCATGAGCAAGGAAGAGCTCGACAAGGCGCTCGATCCTAAGGAGATGCTCCACTCACATAAGTTTACATTGAAGTAATTCTGAATCTATAATATTAACCTATGAAGCCTGCAACTGATTCTCATTATCTGGAGTATCAGCTTGCAGGTTTCACTTATTTCATCCCCTTATTGATTCCGATAAGCCAATGGCGACATGCCGGAGCGTTGCTTAAAGAAATTGCTCATGGCGCTCTGGTCGCTAAAGCTGAGGCTGTCGGCTATTTCTCCCATTGTCATGTCCGATTGCTTCAAGAGATTGCATGTTTCCTTATATACCAATGAGGTAACGTGGTCGTTGACTGTAGAGCCGCTTATCTCCTTGACAAGCCGAGAGAGATAAGCAGTGGAAACATTCAGCTTGTCGGCATAGAAACGAATCTGTCGCTCCTTGCGGAAATTGCGGTACAGATGATGCAGGAAAATCTCGTATACCTCCTTCTTGTGCCCCAGGTCGTGGGTGGCACTGCATTGCTCATAAGGCAACTCGTCGATGATGAGCTTGAGCACATTAAACATACTCTTGATCATCTCCACCTTATTAATATGTTGGTGGCGCACGATGTCTCTTACGAAATGGAAGATGTCGGTCACGCTCTTCAGCTTGTCGTCCGTTAGATGGAAGAGGGTGACTTTCTCGGCAAATTGCTCATCCACGAGAATGCATTCAGCCTCAAAGTCTTGGCTCATTTGGCAGATGGATGCCGTCTCTTGGGCGGTCATGATGAGGAAGTCGCCTGGTTTGAGCGATATGGCAGATTGGTCGTTCAGTTGTATCTGGCAGTTGCCTTGCAGGGTGATCATCAGTTTGGTGAAGAGCGTCCGCTCCCTTACCATCTTGTCAAAACCTCTATCGCTATTTTTAGAAAAGTGCACGGAGTCATTGTCGCTCACCATGAGGTGGGCGGCGTATGCACCAAAGATATCATTCAGTTGATATTTGGCTGCAAATTCCGTGAGGTTATAAACGATAGTCTGCTTCATGGGGCAAAGATAAGCATTATTTTTCTTATTTCCAAACTTCTTCCTCATAAATAGGTATTTTATATTTGTCCACTTACTTTTATGGACCATCATGATGAATATTCCAATAAAAAAGAGTAAATTTGCACTTGAAACCTTATGAATGGGATTTTAGGCAATATAATTAACTCATGCCATAATATATAAAAATAAGAGGAAATATGAAAAATCTATTTGAGATACTGCGCAATGAGGGAAAGCCGAAGACATTCGGCGCCCTCGACATCATCAAGAATATCGGACCGGGACTGCTCGTTACCGTGGGCTTCATCGACCCTGGCAACTGGGCGAGCAACTTTGCTGCTGGTTCATCCTATGGCTATGTGCTGCTCTGGGTGGTCACGCTCTCCACCATCATGCTCATCGCCTTGCAGCATAATGTGGCTCACTTGGGCATCGTGACGGGATTGTGCCTCAGTGAGGCTACGGAGAAGTATGCCCCACATTGGATAGGCAGACCGATATTGGTAACGGCTTTCATGGCAAGTATCTCTACTTCTCTTGCTGAAATCCTCGGTGCTGCCATCGCCCTCCAGATGCTTTTCGGCATCCCTATCGTTTGGGGTGCCTTGCTCTCCACGGCAGCGGTGCTCATCCTCCTCTTTACCAATTCCTATAAGCGCATCGAACGACTCATCATCACCTTTGTCTCAATGATAGGTTTGTCGTTTATCTACGAACTCTTCTTGGTCAAGATAGATTGGCCTGCAGCCATGCAAGGATGGGTGATTCCCAGCATACCAGAGGGTAGTATGCTCATCGTGATGTCGGTATTGGGAGCCGTGGTGATGCCACACAACTTGTTTCTTCATAGCGAGTTGGTGCAGAGCCGGCAGATACATAAGAAAGACAGAAACAGTATTGAGCGAGCCTTGAAGTTTGAGCTGTTCGATACCTTGTTTTCCATGATAGTGGGATGGGCGATTAATAGTGCGATGATTATCTTGGCAGCCACCACCTTCTTCTCTTCCCATCAAGTGGTGGATGACCTGTCTCAGGCTCAGGCACTGCTCACGCCACTCTTGGGCAATAATGCCGCCAACATCTTTGCCATCGCCTTGCTCTTGGCGGGCATATCAAGTACCATCACCAGTGGTATGGCTGCGGGTTGTATCTTCTCGGGCATGTTTGGCGAGCAGTATTATGCCAAGGATGCACATTCCATTGTGGGTATCTGTCTCTCGTTGGGCTTGGCGTTGCTCGTCATCTTCTTCGTTGGCGATCCCTTCAAGGGCTTGCTTTATTCGCAGATGGTATTGAGCATCCAGTTGCCTTTCACCATGTTCCTGCAAGTATGGCTCACCTCCAATAGGCGAGTGATGGGCGATTATGTCAACCACAGGCTTACCAAGTGGTGGCTCTACTTTTTGGCGGCGATAGTCACGTTGCTGAATATTTGGCTGTTTGCCACGTCATTTTAATGTTCTATAGCAGGGGCACCATGTATATTGGCATATAAGTGATGCCATCCTTTTCTTGGTAATCCTGATAGTGTACGACGATAGGCGTGGCAAGTTGGCGATTGAACTTCTTGATGAACTTCTGCAAAGATGGGATGGTGTAGTTGTTGCTCGATTTGCCCTCTATCGGGAAGATGTTGTGAGCATTAGTGATGGTTGGCTTCTCTATTAAAAAGTCTATTTCCATACGTTCGCTGACATCTGTGCGAGAGTTGTTGCTATAGAAATATAGCTTATGTCCGCTGGCAACAAACATCTGTGCTACGATGTTTTCCACCAACATTCCTGCGTTCACTTCCAACTTATCAAGCATGAGTTTTTGGTAGAGTTCTTCACCTTGGATGGCTTTCTCGTCGAAAGCAGATAAATATTTGAGATGAAACTTATGTAGATAACGCAAAAAGGGTAGGCTCCCACGATGGGAACTTACCCTTCCAGCTTTAATTACTGTAGTCCTGGTACTCCTATAAATCTCCAAACTTTTGGTCATTTAATTTGTTAGTGTAGATATTTTGTTGTACTTTTGCAGGCTGTTAGCGTATATTAAGAAGAATAAGATGAAGAGAATATGTGATTTTATTTCCCGATATATGGGAGTGATTGTCTTGCTGATGGCTGTGGTGGCGTTGCTGTTGCCAGATAGCTTTCAGTGGGTAGATACCATTTACATCAATCCGCTCTTGGGAGTCGTGATGTTTGGTATGGGATTGACGCTCAATCCTGCTGATTTCAAGATTGTTTTCAGCCGACCTAAGGATGTCATCATCGGATGCTTGGCTCAGTTTATCGTGATGCCCGTGTTGGCATGGTTGCTGGCGAAGGCGTTCCATCTGAGTCCTGAGCTTGCCTTGGGCGTGATATTGGTGGGATGCTGTCCGGGCGGAACGGCTTCCAATGTCATTACCTATTTGGCTAAGGGCGATTTGGCCTTGTCGGTGGGTATGACAGCTACTTCCACTGTCTTGGCACCATTCCTTACCCCACTGATCACATGGTTGATGGCAGGTACCTTTGTGCATGTAGATGCCCTGAGCATGTTTTTCTCCATCGTTCAGGTGGTGATACTTCCCATCATCATAGGTTTCATCATTCAGCATTATTGCCCGAAGTTTACCTCCCGTGCCGTAGCTTATCTGCCAGCCTTCTCGTCATTGGCTATCACCTTCATCGTGGGCATCATCGTATCCCATAATGCCGAGAAACTCCTTACCAGTGGGCTGCTCATCATCTTGGTAGTGATGCTTCACAATGTGTGCGGCTTGCTCTTGGGCTTTTCTATCGGAAAGTTGCTCAAGTTGGAATATAAGAAATGTGTCGCCATCTCCATTGAGGTGGGCATGCAGAATTCAGGACTTGCCAGTTCGCTTGCCACCCTTCATTTCGCAGCCTATCCGCTTGCCACCATCCCTGGTGCCATCTTCAGTGTATGGCACAATATCAGTGGGGCGTTGATGGCAAGGGTGTATGCTAGCCGCCGAGGATAGTTTTAGCTGCTTCTATCAATCTTTCGAAATCATCACAGAACTCGGTCATCTGGTGATAGAGCAGGTTGCTGCCTTTGTCAGATAACTCCTCATCAGGAAGTGGACCGCTGTTGATGGCGACAGTAAAGATGTTGGCGGCTACACCGGCACGAACACCCAGAGGAGCATTCTCTACCACGATGCCTTCCCAAGGCTGTAGATTGCCTGCCTTTTGCAATCCCATCTGGTATGGGTCGGGATTCGGTTTGCCACGCTTCACATCGTAGGCGGTTACGATATGTGCCTCGTCTAGGAAATCGCCAAAGTCATGGAGCAAGCGCATGATGAGCGGACGCTGTCCACTGCCAGTTACCACACCTACCTGCATGCCAGCCTCCTGGATTTTCTGCATCACCTCTCTAACGCCGGGGAATATCTCGGCAGTAGGCATCGAGTGGAAGATTTCTGTCTTCACATCATACATTTTCTGTGCCTCTTCTAAGGTGATGTCTTCACCCTTCTGTTTCTTCACCATCATCTGGATGGTGTCGATGCCACGGGCTCCCTCGGTGGCATAGGCATCGGCGGCAGTCATGTGGATGCCGAATTGCTTCATCGACTCCTGCCATGCTACGGCATGATTGGGCATACTGTTGTACAGCACACCATCCATATCAAAAAGAACGGCTTTGGGATTGAACTCCCCAAAGCCGTGGTCTTTTATGTATTTTGAAATAATCTCTTTCATCAATGATTCTGAATAGATTTACTTCTCGTTAGCCAAACGCTCCTGAATAGCCTTGCTCTCTGCCTCATAACCTGGCTTGTTGAGCAATGCGAACATATTCTTCTTGTAAGCCTCTACACCTGGCTGGTTGAATGGGTTCACCTCTTCCAAGAGACCGCTGATACCACAAGCCTTCTCGAAGAAGTAAATCAACTGACCGAGGTAGTAAGCGTTCAACTCTGGTACGTTAACCAAGATGTTAGGTACACCACCGTCTACGTGAGCCAAGCGAGTACCGAGCTCTGCCATCTTGTTGACCTCATCCACACGCTTGCCCTCCAAGAAGTTCAAGCCGTCGAGGTTCTCGTCATCGTGAGGGAAGAGAAGCTTCTCGTTAGGAGTCTCTACGCTGATCACGGTCTCGAAGATAGAACGCTCGCCCTGCTGAATCCACTGACCCATAGAGTGGAGGTCTGTAGTGAAGTCGCAAGCTGCTGGGAAGATACCCTTCTGGTCCTTACCCTCGCTCTCGCCATAGAGCTGCTTCCACCACTCGGCGAAGTAGTGAAGCTTAGGCTGGAAGTTGCAAACAATCTCAATCTTCTTGCCTGCCTGTGTATAGAGAGCCTGACGTGTAGCTGCATAGATAGCTGCTGGGTTCTCATCGAAAGCTACGTCCTTGCCGCAAGCCTTCTCCATCTCGACAGCACCTGCTACGAGCTGCTTTACGTCGAAACCTGCTACGGCGATAGGAAGCAAACCTACTGGAGTCAATACAGAGAAACGACCACCCACGTTGTCTGGGATGATGAAGCTCTTGTAACCCTCCTTGTCAGCGCATGTGCGGGCAGCACCCTTCTTAGCGTCGGTTACGGCTACGATAACGTCCTTAGCCTCTTCCTTGCCACGCTGATCCTCACACTGCTTCTTGAGCAAGCGGAAAGCCAATGCAGTCTCGGTAGTGGTACCAGACTTAGAGATATTGATGACACCAAACTTCTTGTCCTTCAAGTAAGATGTCAACTCATAGAGATAATCCTCTCCGATGTTGTTGCCAGCGAAGAGGATAGTAGGGTTCTTCTTGTCGTTGACGAGCCAAGCGAATGAGTTGCCGAGGCCTTCGATCACGGCGCGAGCACCGAGGTAGCTACCACCGATACCTGCTACTACAACAACCTCACACTTCTCTCTCAATGTGTTGGCAACAGCCTCGATCTCACCCAAGAACTCAGGAGAGATAGAAGATGGCAAGTGGAGCCATCCCAAGAAATCGTTACCTTCACATGTGCCGTTCTCAAGAGCTTCCTGAGCGGCCTTAACCTTTGGCTCATAAGCCTTTACTGCACCCTCTGCGAGGAATGATGCAGCCTTAGTAATGTTTAAGCTGATACTTTTCATTTTTCTTTTATCTAAATGAATCTGTTAAAAGTTTAATTTCTATTTGCGGACTGATGCGCTCGTACAATATATTATATACGGCATCGAGTATCGGCATGTTGACGTGCATGTGGCGATTGATTTCCTTCATACACTTGGTGCCGAAATATCCCTCGGCTATCATCTCCATCTCTATCTGCGCACTCTTCACGCTGTAGCCTTTTCCTATCATCGTACCGAAGGTGCGGTTGCGAGAGAAGTTGCTGTAGCCTGTCACCAGCAGGTCGCCCAAATATACCGAGTCGTACATGCTGCGC
This sequence comes from Candidatus Segatella intestinihominis, assembly GCA_900548535.1. Lineage (GTDB taxonomy): Bacteria > Bacteroidota > Bacteroidia > Bacteroidales > Bacteroidaceae > Prevotella > Prevotella intestinihominis. The sequence continues at coordinate 58,194 of URLG01000008.1, forward strand.
TCTATCGGGTGAACGGCTTGCAAGAAGCGATGCATCTCCTGTACGGCGTTCGACATGAGCACCGCCTGAAAGTTGTCACCATATTTCAATCCGCCACAGATACCGGCTGCGATGGCATACACGTTCTTCAGTACCGAAGAGTACTCGATGCCTATCACGTCGCTAGATGTCTTGGTCTTGATATACTCACTTGCCAAGCAGTCTTGCGCAAAGGCTCTTGCCTTTTCTGTATCAGAGCAGCCCACGGTGAGATAGCTCAGTCGTTCGAGCGCCACCTCCTCGGCATGAGAAGGTCCGCCGATGCAAGCCAAGTTCTCGTAAGGCACGTCATACACCTGATGGAAGTACTCGGAGCAAACCAAGTTCTCATCTGGCACGATGCCCTTGATGGCGGTGATGATAAACTTATCGCTGATACGCGTCTTGAGCTTCTTGAGATGATTCTTCAGATAGGGCGATGGGGTGACAAACACGAGTGTATCATAGTTTTGCACAATCTTGTTGATGTCGGAAGAGAAGAAAATCTCGTCCACGTCAAATCGTGCCGACATGAGATAAGCCGGGTTGTGCCCCATGCGCTTGAAGTCCTCGATGCGGTCGTCGCGACGCATATACCAGCCTATGTGATGAGTATGACCCACCACAATCTTGGCTATTGCTGTAGCCCAGCTACCGCCGCCAATAATAGCAATTTTTCCGCAGTTGAACACTTCTTGTTAATTTATAATTTATAATTTACAATGTATAATGAGACTTGATAATGTATAACTAATAAGAGGATAGCTCCCATTATTAATTATACATTATTAATCATACATTAAGCATTTGCTTTGTTGATCCAGCCCTGGATGGCATCAACAGAAGGCTTCTCGTAGCCGAGCTTATACTTCTTGTTGATTTCGCCAATCTTCTGCTGCAATCCCTGAGCCTTCTCGTCCTTGATGTCTGAGATGAGGTTGAAACCAGCCTTGCGGAGCACGTATGCCCAGTCCTCTGGCACGCCAATCTCTTCCCACTCCTTGATGCTGCTCTGAGGCATCTTCTTCTCAGGCTTCATCTGAGGGAAGAACAATACCTCCTGGATGAATGTCTTGCCTGTCATCAACATCACGAGACGGTCGATACCGATACCGATACCTGATGTAGGAGGCATACCATACTGCAATGCACGGAGGAAGTCCTGATCGATGATCATTGCCTCGTCGTCACCCTTGTCGGCAAGCTTCATCTGGTCGATGAAACGCTCTTCCTGGTCGATAGGGTCGTTGAGCTCTGAGTAAGCGTTGGCAAGCTCCTTACCGTTTACCATCAACTCGAAACGCTCGGTCAAGCCTGGCTTAGAGCGGTGCATCTTGGTCAATGGAGACATCTCTACAGGATAGTCGGTGATGAAAGTAGGCTGGATGAAGGTACCCTCGCAGAACTCACCGAAGAGTTCGTCGATCAACTTACCCTTACCCATGGTCTCATCTACGTCCATGCCCTTTTCCTTGCAGAAGTTGCGAATCTCTTCCTCGGTCTTGCCGTTGCAGTCGAAACCTGTCTTCTCCTTGATGGCATCGAGGATAGGCAAACGGCGATATGGAGCCTTGAAGCTGACGATGTTGCCATCAATCTCACGCTCTGGCTTGCCGTTTACTGCGATACAGATGGTCTCCAGCAACTTCTCGGTGAATGACATCATCCAGTTGTAGTCCTTGTACTGTACGTAAAGCTCCATACAGGTGAACTCTGGGTTGTGGTTGCGGTCCATACCCTCGT
>URLG01000009.1 GCA_900548535.1 Candidatus Segatella intestinihominis
CTGGGGTACAGTCGCCGAGTGAAACCAATGCCAGTTTCTCTTCAGTGTCTGGCACTGCCTTAGGCATGATGCGATAAGTGCCATCTGTCAACTGGTCTATGCGCCAGAGTTGGGCATCTTCACCAGTAAACTCAGGTTTGGCGATGACATCATGCTGAGCGGTTGCGGTAAGACAACGAGTGGTGCCCTCTATACATATCTTATAGTATGGACCGCCCAGATAACCGCCCTTGCCAGCAGCCGTAATCGTCCACTTCTGATGAGGACGGAACATATAGTCGCTCATTCTCACCTTGACATCACCCTTTGGCCAGTCCTTCTCCACTTCCTTCAAGCTCTGTGGTTGGATTTCCTTCAATGGTTTGGTTGGCTTGATCCAAAAAGGTTCGATATCACGTTGCATTCTCACGAAATCCACAGCCATCTCCAAGGCATAGCCTCTACGCTCCGACTCAATCTCATAAGTACCCTCATGAAATTCGTCACCAGCCACAGGCCAACCATTCTTCCATACCAGCGGACGGATAGCCAAGACGCTTCTGCCCCCTTGCTTAAAGTCAGACTCATAATGGAAGGACATCTTTTCCACACCCTTTTCTTCGATGTATCTACCGAAATGTCCTGGACCCGTCTTCAGATGATTGGCGGCTATCACCATCTTGCCGCCACCTTGCAACATCTCTCTGCCCACATTGTCAACGTATGGACCTGTAACTTGGCGAGAACGTCCCACCACGATATTGTAGGTGGAGTTAGGACCATTACAACAAGTGCCATGCGTACCCAAGAGATAATACCAGCCATCACGATATATCAGGTCGGTCGCCTCGCAATCGATGGCGATATTGATGGGTTCGTTCCCCTCCACTCGCTTGCCCGTCTTAGGGTCGAGTTCCACCAATCGAATAAAGCCGAAATAGGTGCCATAACTCAGCCAAAGCCTGCCAGTCGTAGGGTCGAGCAAAAGTCCAGCATCAATGGCATCACAGTCCTCATCTGCCAATGAAGATGCCACCACTACGGGCTTGGTATATTTGAAGTCAGGAGAATTCGGGTCAAGCGTCTTGTTCCACATCGTTAGCACATCGCCTGCATGGCTTCCTCCCAATCCTCCTCCCGTAGCACTATATGCCACCAGATAACGGTCGCCAATCTTCAAGACATCCGGTGCAGCACCTCTGCCAGGGCGCACAGCCCCACTCTGCCAAGTCCATCCATCAGCCGACCAGAGTCCACCTTCGCCCGTTCCAAAGGTATAATACTTGCCATTACACTCTGCAATGGTAGAAGGGTCGTGGATAAAAGGTTCTCCCACTTGTGCTTGAGCCTCATCCACAGAGGCTGCCAAGACGGCACCCAGAATGCCTATATACAATATATGTCTCATGTATTTCCTTACTTTACGTTAATAGATAGATTTCTTACCGGATTGCCCTGCTCATCAATAAATCGAAGGCAGAAATCGCTCATGCCCGGACCATTGATAACGGCTCCTTGCAAGATGTTTCGTCCCTTTCGCAAGGTGAGTTTCGGAGATACCACGTCATCCTTCACCATGCGGCGATCTCCCTCCAGCATCACAGCCTCCTCACCATTGAGCCACCACATGGAGGCACCATTAGAACCGACAGCCAGGCGGACGTCTTTCATCTCCTCAGGGCAATCAATAACGGTAACCGCCCAGAACAAGACACCATACTTGGGTTTTCCGAACGAAGTAGCGAAACGGAAGAGCTTCACGTTATAGAGCTTGCTGTCCAGCGCATGCCATTTCAGCTTTTCCTTTTCCTTCCCCACCTTCACGACGGTTCCATCCTTAGGTACGATTTCCATCTGTTTTGAGAAATACTGCGTATAGAACTTCTCCTTCAGATAAGAATCAGTAAAAACGACATTGCTCTTGACAGGCACAGAGATTGGTTCCAGGAGCAACCATCTCTGAATAAAGCCAGCCGCATTGGGCATGACAGGCTGCTTGCCTACCGGTCCGAAATAAGGATTGATGTCTGCAGGTAATTCCTTATTTTGGGCATCCGCAGAGGAATTCCCAAAAAGAAATACACATAAACAAAACACTCTAACTATTTTATTGAAAAAGTTGTTCATAGACTATTCATTTTATTTTTGAGGTTCGATAATCTGATAACGACCACTCAGATGCATGAAGGCAAAGAGACGCAACAGTCCGTCGTAGTAGCCATCGAAGAAACCTTCCTTGTCTGGCTCATGCTTGGCATTCCAGAAATGACTGACGAATTCCCTGCCCTTTACATGGTTGCTGACCAGAGAAGCCGCAGCCGCAGTGGCAACGAAACCGATAGAATGACGGAGCGCCTCAGGAGCCGTACCTGCCGGTAGAATATCTTCTACCATCGTGCCATCTACATTATACTGGTCCAGGAAAGAATCAATACCCTGACTATACAGGAAGTTCTGCAGCGTATTGGCATATTTTTGCTGCCACTCCTTATCCTTGCAAGCCCAGGAATAATCGAGCGCTATGTTCATTGGAACACGCCATGAGTCATAACGGAAAGCATCACCCAGCAACTGGCCGGTCTTCATCAGACTGCCATCATAGTTGCAATAATCCGGATTCAAGCCCGTCTTCTCATTGATGCACTTATGCAGGAACTCACGGCTCTTCTCGGCACACTCCTTCCAGAACTGAGAACGTCCATCGTTAGCCCATTTCGCCCAAACCTCGTAAAAGGCAGGAAGATGGTAAGAAGGATCGGTAAACTTCCCGCCCCAATGATCAGGCGTAAAGGTGATGAGCTGGTGTTCGAGATTGATAAGCGGAGCTGTGCGGTCCATTCCCACTTTCTGCATACTGCAATCCAGGATATTCTGCGCTTCCTTCAGATAGTTGATTCCTGTATCGTTGCCCCATCGGTTGGATGCAAAGATGAGCGAAGTTACGAAATAGAGTTCACCATCCGATGCGGCTCCCTGCGCATTTCTCGTTCCATCAGTCTTACAACTCCAGGCAAAATAGCCTTTATATGGTCCTTTCTGATGCTGCATGTATCTCTTGCTCCATCGCCAGAGGCGGTCGAAAATGTCTTTCTTGCCAAACTGTACGGCAGCCATCATTCCATACGACATTCCTTCGGTTCTCACATCATTGTTCTTCACATCGCTGACATATCCCATGGAATCACCCACCTCGAAATAAACCTTGTTCTTGCCATAGAATACATCATGGAACACTTCGTTTAATTTCTTGTCAATATCAGCCTGCCTATAGCCCATTTCGGCAAAGAGATTACGATACTGGTGAGTTTCGAAAGCTCCCTTTTCCCAAGGCAACGCATCAAAGCCCAACCAGTCAACCTCTACATCGGCTCCACTCTGCAAGGATACATGGAGAGCATGAACACCCAGAGGAGCATGGAGCACCTGGGCACGGACATTCTTCCAGGCAGCCGACTTTGGAATCTTCACCTTAGCGATGATATTACCCTTCTTGCCATCGGCTCTGACTACGAGCACACCGCCCTTTGGCGACTTGGCACGAACGGTGATTTCTTCCACCTCCTCGTTACCGAAATCCACCTTATTATATATAAGAGCAGTATTCGATTTAGAGAAGAGAGTCTTCCATCCGGCAAAACAATTGTTTTTATCCAGATAGTCAATACCTATACCCTTGCCTTGCAGCGCAGAATAGCGGTCTATCTGAATGTGCGAACGAGCTTTCGTCAATCCCACACCTCTTAGCGTAGGAATCACCTTCTGTATCGTTCCGTCAGGATTGAAGTTCAGGGAGTCGATACGCACCGAGCGGTTCTTGTCGAACTGAGGCGAATAATCATTATGATGATAGAAGAGATACCACTGTCCCTGATATTCCACGATGGAATGATGATTCGTCCAACATTTCGTAGGAGACTCATCCATGATGACACCCTTGAAAGTAAAAGGTCCCATCGGATGGTCAGCCATGGCGTATGCCAAAGTCTCCGTTCCATCCTTTTCCCTTACCCAAGGAAAGGTAAAATAATACTTTCCATTTCGTTCGAAGGCAAACGGTCCTTCCTTGAATCCTTCTGGCAATCCCTCCACAGCCTGCGGCTCAGAGGCGAGCTCCATCATATTGGGTTTCAACTTAGCCATGTGCAGCCCCATGCCAGCCCAATAGATATATGCCTGTCCATCACGGTCGATCAGCACACAAGGGTCTATACCATGGATGCCTTCTATCGGCTTCCACATAGGCATGAATGGTCCCTCTGGATGGTCAGCGATAGCCACGCCCACTCCAAATCCCTTCTCCTCTCCTTTGGGAGCAGCAGGGAAATAGAAATAATACTTACCATCCTTGCATACACAGTCTGGAGCCCACATTGTATAGCTCCCATCCTGTACCCAAGGCACCTTGTCCTGCGATACGATGACACCATGGTCTTCCCAATCCGTCAGATTGCTGGATGAGAAGACATGATAATCAGGCATACAAAACCAAGTCTTCAGTTTCTCTATCGGACTCGGTATGTCATGAGAAGGATAGAGATATATCTTCCCATTAAACACGCGAGCCGTTGGGTCTGCCGTAAACTGACTGTTGATAATTGGATTCTGCGCCAAGGCTGCAACCTCTACAGTACAAGCCAAGGCACAGAATAAAGTTTTCTTAATATTCATAATTTACCATTATCTTCTTCAAGTCCTTGTCTGCCGAGCTATTACCATAATATACTTCATAGTTACCTGCCTTGGCACGGACGGTATTGGTGGCAGCATCGAAGAGTTCGAAGTTCTTACTGTCCAGGGAGATGACGGCTTGGGCTGTTGCACCGGCTTTTACCTCTATGCGCTGATATGCCTTGAGGCTCTTCAATGGACCATCAGTGTCAGTAGGGTCTTTCACATACACCTGCACCACCTCGGTGCCATCCTTCTTGCCCACATTGCGTACAGGGATGGTCAACTTGATTTGCTCTCCCTTCTTCAAGGTACTGCTTGATAGCTTGGCATCTCCTATATTAAAAGAGGTGTAGCTCTTGCCATAACCGAATGGGAAGAGGGCATCGTTCATATAGCGATAGGTTCTGCCCTTCATACTATAATCCTTGAAATCAGGCAACTGCTTGGAGTCACGATAGAAGGTAACTGGCAACTTGCCCGATGGATTGTACTCGCCAAAGAGCACACGAGCCACCGCCTCGCCACCTTCCTGGCCTGGATACCAAGCCTGCAAGATGGCATCACAGCACTCAGTCTCAGGAGTCAATGCCATCGCCGAGCCCGAGCAGTTGATGAAGACAATCTTCTTGCCTGCTTTCTTCAATGCCTGCAAGAAAGCACGCTGCACCTGTGGCAACTCAATGTCGGTACGGTCGCCGCCCTTGAATCCTGGAAGATTCACAGGCATCTCCTCACCCTCTAGCTGTGGTGCGATACCACCCACAAATACCACCGTCTCGCAATCCTTCAACTTTTGGATAGAAGCAGTATAATCTATCGGAGTCTCATGCCCGATGCTAATCTTGATATCGGCATTATAAGTAGGAATATCCGCATAGCGAATCTCTATCTTATATTCCTTGCCCTTCTCGCCCTCAAACTCGATGCGAGAATCCGTGGTGCGCCAGATAGACTGCTCTGCCTTCTTCTCGCCATTGAGATATACTTCGTAATGACCACAACCAGCCACATCGAGCAATACCTTGTCCGTCTGTTTTGGACGGAACACGGTCTCGTACTTGGCAGAGAAGTCAGTCAACTTCACGTTAGGAGCAAAGGAATGCTGACCATAGGTAGTAACCTGCACGGGATTCTTCTCGTAAGTTACGGTTACAGGCTTACCCTCGCTCTTGCGATTGTTCCAGAAAGTGCCCTTAAATCCAGTCTTACCATCCATCGAGCACTGGTCGTAATAAGAATCGAGCGTCTGGTCGTTTACCAAGTCGCACCCCTTGAAGGTAACAATCTGGCTCTTCTTTAATCGGCTCTTGATGCCATCGAGGATTGTGATGGTTTGGCGAGGCGTGCCATTATAGTTGCCCCACATCATCGGCTCATTATCCACATTCGGACCGATGAAAGCAATTTTCTTGGTTTGCTTGTTCAGAGGCAGAATATCATTCTTGTTTTGCAAGAGCGTCATAGTTTGGAGAGCCATGTCGAGCGACAACTGGCGATGCGCCTTGCTACAGAGCACAGACGATGGGATGCTAGACCAAGACACCAGTTTATTGTCGTCCATCTCACCCAAATCGAAGCGACCTTCCAGCAGACGAATCACATGCTTGTCCACCTCTTCCTCTGTCAATGCACCATACTTCACCGCCTCAGGTACCGACTTATACACATAGTTGAATCCACATTCCACATCCGTACCAGCCAGCACACCCTTGGCAGCAGCGTTCTTGGCATTGCTAGACACCTTATGATTCTCCCAGAAGTCGGTAACGGCCCCACAGTCAGACACCACGAGATACTTAAATCCCCACTCATATCGCAATATATTTTGGAGCAAACGGGTATTACCACAACAAGGCTCATCATCCCAACGCTGATAAGCACACATCACCTCCCTCACCTTGGCATCCTGCACCAGCGACTTGAAGGCAGGGAGATAAGTCTCCCAAAGGTCACGAGGTGAAAGGTCGGTGATGTTATCAGTATGTCGAGCCCACTCCGGACCGCTATGGATGGCGAAGTGCTTGGCACAAGCCCAGAGCTTACGATACTTGGTAGTCTCCGGTCCCTGCAAGCCACGCACCACGGCGCATCCCATCTGGGTGGTGAGGTATGGATCCTCACCGTATGTCTCCTGTCCACGTCCCCAACGAGGGTCACGGAAGATATTCACATTCGGAGTCCATACCGAGAGGGCATGAAATCGAGTTACGTCCCCACCGCTCTTCTGCAGTTCATTCCACTTGGCGCGCATCTCATCCGATGTGGCATCAAACACCCTAAACACCAAGCCCTCATTAAATGAAGCCGCCATACCGATAGGCTCCGGGAATACGGTTACGTCACCCATGTTAGCCACGCCATGCAGAGCCTCGCTCCACCATTGGAATCGCTTGATGCCCAGTCGTGGGATGGCAGGGGAATCATCCAGCATCAAGGATGCCTTCTCCTCCAGGGTGAGGCGACCACAGAGATCGACAGCTCTCTCGTGAGCCGAAAGATCTGGGTTCTGATAAGGTAACTGCGCCATCAATGCACCAGGCACTGAGGCAAATATAAGAGAGATGAAAAATGACTTCGTCTTCATATCTAGAAAGATTTTGTTAGTCGCTTTTGGTAGAGTCTTCACTCTTTGTTTATTCTTGGGGGCAAAGTTACACACTTCCGCATCGTTTACTTAAACAGATGAGGAACGAATTCCTTCAGGCATCTGCGCCAGGTGAGCCACTCGTGATGAGTGCCTGGAGATACATAGACATCGAGCTTGATGCCCAGGTCCTTCAACTGCTGCGCCATCTTCTCGGTGCCAAAGTTCTCCTCCGAACCACAGCCCATAAACATATACTTGATCTGGCTGTTGTACTTATCTGCATCGGCAAACACGCCATTGAAGCAGGTCTTCACGTCCACGCCAAAGAGCGCACCACTGAAGGTACCGAAGGCAGAGAACTTATCCATATTGTTCAATACGGTATTGAAAGTCTGGCATCCACCCCATGACAAACCTGCCATCGCACGATGGTCACGATCGGTCTTGGTGCGGAAGGTCTTATCCACCATCGGAATCAAGTCCTTGATGATGACATCATAGAAGGAAGCACCATACTGATTGCGCTCCTCATCCACATTCTTGCCAGGACGTGGCACGAATGGCTTCTTCACATCGCCACTCTCCATCACCACAATCATTGGCTCAGCCTTGCCCTCGGCTATCAGGTTGTCCATGATATGATTCATCAAGCCCTGATGGCTCCAGCCTGTCTCGTCCTCGCCCATGCCGTGCTGAAGATAGAGCACTGGGTAACGCTTCGTTGGGTTGGTCTCATACTCGGCAGGGGTATAAACCATCGCACGGCGGAACTTGCCCTGGGAAGCCGCATAGTAAGATACCGAACGCACCTGTCCCTGAGCCACACCCTGCTGTGGACGATAGTAATTGCCCTCATCGCCCTCTGGCACTTCCAAGCCGCCAGCCTCGCGGCACCAACCGTAGTAGGTCTCGCTGGCAGGATCCACTACCTGCACACCATCCACATTCAGGAAATAGTAGTGGAAACCTACTACCAATGGGTCAGACACGCCATACCAGTCGCCATCATAATCCTTCTTCATAGGATATTTCTTGCCACAGATATCGAAGATTACCTCCTTAGCCTCTGGCGCATGGAGCTTGACGTAAGCTCGATGGTCCTTATCCACACGAGGATAGTTGGCATCTGGGAGAATGCCGAGCAGCGAGAGCATCATGTTGGCATAGCGCTTACCCATCGTGCGATAACTCTCGGCGATGAAGTGCAATCCGTCGCCACGCTGAGGGCATCCCTTGGAAGAGATGACGTGAGCTGTAGGAATGGTCTTGGCGATGGAATCTACCACGGCGTTATGTGCCCAGCAACTTCCGCCCTGGTCTTTCTGCACGGTCTCGCCAACAAGCAAAGGTACATCAGCAGCCTTCAAATTCAAGTCCTTGAGGATATCGTTATAGATAGTCTTCACACGGTTAGGCCAGTTAGGGTCGCCATTGTTGGTTTCGCCCTGGTGCAAGAGGATGCCCTTGATCACACCCTGCTTCTGTGCTATCTTGGCCAGCTCGATGAGTCGGGCGTATGGATTGCCATTATAGCCTGCGGCAAACTGCTTCATCCAGTCGGGCTGCTTCTTGAGATAAGCCTTATAGGTGCGCTTGTCGAAGAGGTCGATGCTGGCTCCGCCCACGGCTATGGTGATGGTACCCACCTTCACATTCTCTGGCAGATTAGCCACCATCTTTCTGCCGAAGTAATCCACTGGGGTAAGTCCTGTGGAAGGACGTGCCTGAGGTGGAACGGCTATATGCCACTCGCCTTTCTTCCATCCTGCCTTCTCGTCATCCACGGCATACATCGCCATGAATCGAGGGTCCACGCCAGTTCGGTCCTCGTCCTCAATGGCGGCATTTCCCTCCATATTAGACTGTCCGAAACAAAGATAAATCTGAAAGTTTGGGTCTACTGCAGCCGAAACTTTCGTCAATCCCATGAGCAAAGCTCCTAAAATCAATAGTTTCTTTTTCATTCGTATATGATTAAATTGTTTATTCGTTGCAAAATTACAAGAATAATCCGAGATAGGCTTTGCGCCATGTATCAAATACTTTATCAAACGTATCAAAATGCACTGGGAGGGCAGGTTTGTTACCTGCCCTCCCAGTACTGAATGATTACAAGCGTAGGGCTTGATGCCTACAAGTGGCGTATGTAATAGTGAGAAGAATGCCTTCCGTAGATTTTTTGGCGGTCGCCAAAAGATTGCGTGGCGGTCGCAATAATATCGTGTGGCGGTCGCCAAAAGATTGCACGGCGGTCGCCAAAAGATATGCGATTCTAGGACTTGCAATCATTAGGAACAGGAGTTAAAGGCAAAAAGTCCTTTCACCACATCTATCTGAAATGCGAGAAGATAGATGAAAGGTGAAAGGACATCTAAACAACAAAACTATTTTAATTTTATCACAAAACCTAACTACTTCATCACAATTTTTCTACCCTTGTGAATAAAGATTCCTCTTGTAGGATGGCTGACACGTACGCCCTGAAGCGTATAGTAAGCATCGTCCTGCTGGGAAGGCTGCGCTACTACCGATGGCTGAGTGATGCCAGTAGACTGGTAAGCATCATTGGCAAGATAATAGTTTGGTCCCTTCCAGTTGGTGCTCCATCCCTGAATATGCTTTGCTGAGAAATCGGCGTTACCAATCAAGTTCTCCGTGGTGCCATCCTTTACCAATACCAAGTCGTCGATGTCGAGATTACCCGTATATCCACCGAATACAAACTGGAAGGCATCCAATGGGAACTGGGCTGTAAACTTCCAAGTCAAGGTCTTCCACTCACCAGCCTCAACAGGATAGGGTTCCAGATACTGCACATCCTTACTGCCTCCCCACTGATTCTTATTGGTGCTGGCATTCCAGATAGGCCAAAAGCCCAAGGTCTCGCAATCGGCAGAGGTTCTCACCTTCATGGTAAGCGAATACTTGGCATCCTTCTCCAATGCCTTAGGCAAGGTATAGACGGCCTGCTGATCCCAGAGGTTGGCACCGGCATGAGACTCATAGCGGATAAAGTAGTTGCGATTCTCCACAGGGATAACACCTAGCTGCTCCAGCATCACGTCGGCATAACGCTTGCCAAACATGCGATAGCCTTCTGCTGTGAAATGGAGTCGGTCGTTCTGCAGAGGACAATCCTTGGAAGAAACGACATGGGCTGTAGGAATCGTAGCAGCGATATTGTCGATAATGGCATTATGTCCCCAGCAGGCAGCGTTCTGGTCTTTCTGTCCCAATTCCCCCACAAGCAACGGTACATCCTTGGCATCAAGTCCCAAATCGGCAAGCATATCCTCATAAATCTTCTTTACCTTAGAAGGCCATGTCTGATCGCAGTTGTTGGTCTCACCCTGATGCAGGAGGATACCCTTGATCACGCCCTTCTTCTGCGCTATCTTAGCCAGTTCGATGAGGCGACCGTATGGATTGCCACCATATTCCTTGGCATAATTGCGAAGCCAGTCGGCAGTTTTGGCATCATTGAGATAAGCCTGATACTTGTCCTTGTCGAAGAGGTCGATGCTGGCACCACCCACAGCTACGGTAATCGTGCCCACCTTGACATCCTCTGGCAGATTATCCACCATCGTTCTGCCAAAGTAATCCACTACCGACAGACGGGTATAAGGACGAGCCTGAGGCGGAACGGCGGTATGCCATTTGCCCATCGTCCATCCAGCCTGCGCATTGTCCAGGGTATACATCGCCAAGAAACGAGGGTTTACGCCCGTCTTATCCTGCTCCTCGATGGCGGCATTGCCCTCCATGTTCGACTGTCCGAAGCAGAGATACACCTGAAAGTTAGGATTGGGAGCAGTAGACTGGTTCAGCTTATATCGCTTGAAGAAAGCCCAGAGTTCCTTGGTGCTATGCACACCATTAGGCTCATTGGAATGCCAGTGTCCCTTGCCATCTATGGCGATGAGGTTCACCTCCACATTATCATTCACATTGGTATAGATAGTGCGGGTGGCATTGGCAGCGGTATTGTTGGTAGGATAAGGGCGCACCACCTTAGGGTTGTCCACATCGCAGCCATCAAAGGCAGCCCACTTCTTCACATATTCATCTATTCTGCCATAGCCGCCGGCAGGATGCGTAGGGTCGCCGCCCCACTTCACCACGTCGTCGCCAGTACCATGGATATGCATGATAGGCACCTTGCGAGTGGACGAAGGGTTGCGATAGTCCACTGGGATACCGCTCACTGGACCGAAGGCTGCCACCTTGTCGGCAAGTTTAGCCATACAGTGATACGTCATCATGCCGCCCATGGAGAATCCTGAGACATAGATGCGGTTCTTGTCCACATTGTGTTTCAGCTCCATATCGCTCATGATTTGCTCGACAAACTGGATGTCGCCATTTCCTGAGATGTCCCAAGCATTGCCATTACCCTGTGGATAAGTTACGATGAAGTGCTCAGAGTCGGCGAGGTCGTTCCAAGCCGTCTGCTTCATCTGGTAGTTAGGGTCCTGCTTATAACCATGCAGGGAGATGACCAAGGCAGGCGACTCCTCCACATTCTTTGGCACATAAGTCAGGGTCTTGCGAGTGGTAGCACCCACCTTCACCTCCTCCCAAGTCTGTGCCACCGCTTGGGTGGACACAGCCAAGAGAAGGGAAGCTATGACTGATAATTTATTCATTGTATAAAAATTTATATTATTACTCTTCCTCGTCGCTAGGCCAGATGCTGAACTCGCGAGAGTGGAAGGTTACATCATTTGGCGTAGAATCGCTCAATGTTTTATTTACAGCATTACTAGAACCAGCCAAGAGGTTAGCTGCTTCTACCTCCATAACATCCATTGTAGGTGCTATATATTTCTTCATTTTATAATCTTTTATATATGGTTTGATTAATCTATTTTTATTCTCTTATTTATTTTGCTCGCTCAAGATTACTTCAGGATCATCTTCTTACCGTTCTTGATAACGATGCCCTTATAACCCTTGCCGACCTTCTGACCAGCGAGGTTATACATCTGTGCGTCAGACTTCACAGTCTCAGCCTTTACATCTGCAATGCCAGTAGTATTGCCAGTGATGTCGCCGAGGCTAAAGAAAGCTGCACCAGCCGTCTGAGCTACCTCAAGATAACCGCACTTAGCAGGAATCTTTTGCTCACCAGAAGCCTTATAGAAACCATCCTGACCATTAACAGTTGCCAAGCCATAGACATTAGCTTTGTCTGTAGATGTAATAGTGCCGTCAGATACCTTCAAGTCAGTATCAAACGCCTCACCAGCAGTATCACTTCCTGTCAATCTATAAGACTTATTGCCTGTACCCTTTACAAGAACTACCTTACCAGCAGGAACGACACCATCAAACTTTGTAATCTCTATAGTCTTCTTATCATCATTCAACTTAACCGTGTAAGCCTCTAATTCCAAGTCACTAAACTTAACAGGATAAGAAGTATAATAAGTGGCAAAACCTGAAGCAGGCATATTCAAGATACTGGTACGAGTCAAAGACTTAACCTTTAGAGAGAATGGAGATTCTATTTTTTCATTGTTTTGGAATATAAGTCTATCAACCACGTAATTCTCTACTTTACAAGCCTTAGCCCAATCCTCAACAGTCTTTCTGTCCAAAGTGAAAGTATACTCTGTTGCGCCCTTTGGCACACCAAGAGAATAACTAAACGTACCTTCTTTCGTCTCAGTCTTGCCCTCATTCTGAACAGTATACAGATAATTAGGGAGAATTACCACTGGATTAGTAGCCGCCTCTGCAAGCTCTAGCTTATACTCTTGGCTCTCATTAGACTGAGCTGAATAAGTAACAAAATCACAACCTACATTTTCACTCACATATTGTCCACAATATTGAACAGGGAATGTCAAGACAGGATTAGCTTGTGCAGGCTTTGCCCAATGCCATCCTCCCCAAAGCAGAGAGAACGTCTGCTCCTCTTCAGTATCATCATTTTTGATTAACCATACTTTTTTCAAAAGTATCTGAATACCCTTTTGAGGAGCCCACAAGCGCAAAGCTTCAAGAGTCTTATTCTTTACCACATCAGCAAAATCGACTGTAACAGTATTGTCACCTGCCTCAACTGGTGTATGCTGTTGGTTATCCCAGTTGTCTTTTTCTCCTTCCGGAATAGCATTCACTTGCATAAGCGCACCATCGGCAGCAGCCACATGATTCTCATATTGCAACTTTACACCCTTGTAATCACTAGTTGACAATTTTTTTGATTCATCTGTCAACAAAACATAAGCTGCATAAGGATCAGTCGTAACATATGGGATGTCTTTACCTTCAGCAGTAGTCATCTGGATTTTGTTCCAATTAGCTGCCCCCAAAGTAGAGAGTTTGTTGTGCATTAGCCTGTGAAAGCAAGGCAAAAGCCATAGCTACACAAAGAGAGATTTTTTTCATAAGATAATATTATTGTTTTTAGATTAAAAAAATCTAGTGTATTCTATTTAGATTGAAATGCAGGGGCTGCCACACTTGGCAGTCCCTGCTGATATATAAATAAGTATTTAGTATATAAGTGTCGGAAAATTACTTAACAACTACTTTCTTACCATTCTTAATCACGATACCCTTGTATCCCTTGCCTACCTGCTGGCCAGCCAAGTTGAAACTCTTGCCATCCTTAGCTACCTCAAGATTCTCTACCTTAGAAATACCTGTAGGTGTATCAACCAACCAGGCACCGAGCACAGAAACCTTTGCAGGATTATTTTCTTGGTCGATATACTGGATACCCACGTTCTTGATGGCTACACCTTCCTTGGTGGTGAAAGTAATCTCATCGCTGCCGTTGAATGAAGGCCACTCAGATGTCTTATCCTCGTAATCTACACACATCTGAACATTTGGGGTTGGCTCAGCCAGTTTCACCTTGACTGTAACATTACTCTTGCCATCCAAGCCATTGATAGCAAGCTGCTGGTACAGTTTATCAAAAGAAACTACACCCTTATAAACAACTGTGTTATCAGTACCAGCCCAACCTGTGAAGGTGGCATCAATTTTCTTTTCAGTAGCGTCAGCAGCAACCAAAATCATCTTCTTAACTTTCAGGTTCACTTCCTCTTCATCTGTATGCTGCACGCTTACACCTACGATGTAAGGATGCTCCTGGTCGAAAGAAAGCTCAAACTTCTTTTTAGTTCCATCGCCCACAGCACGACCATAAGCAGGAGTAGCATCACCTTCAGCATCAGCAGAAGCCTTCCAAGTATAGTTTACTTGGCAGTTGGCAGGAAGCGGATCTTCGAACTCGAGGATATACTTAGGATAATCTGCAGAGTTGACATTGCAGGCAAACTCTGCTGCTCCCCACTTCTTGGAGATAGTGAAATCATAAACATCAGCCTCGCCGGCAAAACCTGCATTCCAGCCACCACCCAAAACAAGAGGAGTCTCTGTCTGAGCATTCACACTTACAGCCATGAAAGCTGCTACAATCAAAGTAAAAATCTTTTTCATACGCTTTTGATTTTAAGTTTATGATAATAATTGTTCATTCGTGGAACGAGAAATGATTCTCATTTCCGCTGCAAAAGTAACAGAAAAAGCTGAAAAAGACTTTGCGTGGTGTAACAAATACTTTGCGAGAAGTACCAAAATAGGTTTGATAGCCAACATTATAACGAAAATGATACACTATCAAACCTATTTGAAGAGGAAAATCACAACAAAGGAGTCATATAAATCGGTAAGAGGAGCGTTTGTCCCTCTTTCTTCAAATCCTTTGTATACAAGAGATATCTCTTATCTATTCGATCAGAATATTTAGCACAAAACTCGTCTAGTGACTTATGAGTATTATATCCTGAGGATTTCACCTCTATCGGATAAATTTTCTTTCCTCTTGAAAGAAGGAAATCCACTTCATAACTTTTATGGCTAGTGGCATGAGGGAAAGTATAATAATAAAGTTTATTGCCAGAAGCTACCAACATCTGCGCTACAAGATTCTCATATACATATCCCATATCACTACTCAGCTTATCACTCAAAAGCTTTTCATAAATAATATTTTCAGTATGATCTTTGTCCCAAAAGGCGAGAGTCACAAAAAGCCCTGTATCTGCCGTAAACATTTTATAGAAATTACCATCACTATGAAGAGTCAGACCTACATTCGGATCATTGGCATGATAGGCAAAATTTACAACCATACTATCCTTCATTTCCTCCAATATACCCATTATGTTCTTACGTTCAGAATCATCCAACACACTAGCTACTTGGTATCTAGATGCATGATTATTCAGCTGAGCAGGTACATTAGCAAAAAGTTTAGCTGCTCGTCCACTATTGTCGATCTTTCTAAAATCATCCAAATAGAGTTCCAAAATTTCCCTTTTCACAGCATCCGTCTTACTAAGATTATTCGTCTCAAGATATTCTTTTACAGCTTGTGGCATACCACCAACAAGCATATAAAGGCGAAGCCGACGCATAGTTTCTCTATGAGCAGCTTCCAAAGGAATCCGTGAATCAAAAAATTGTTTGAGCAAGGGCATCGTAACTTTATCCCCTAAAGCCCAGCAAAATTCCTCAAAGTCCATTGGATACATTTCCAAACGCGTCTCTTCACTTGGGATGATAATATTAGCTACATTCTTTTTTATACTAATTAGAGAACCCGTCTCTATATAATCGTATCTACCATCAGCCACTAGATGTTTAATGGCTTGGCGAGCCTTAGGACAAAGTTGCACTTCATCAAAAATAATCACAGACTTTCGCTTCTCCAAGACCACCTGATAAATAGACTGAAGGCGAAGAAAGATAAAATCTAAATTCATTAAATCTTCAAAAAGATCTGTAACTGCCTTTGAAGCCATAGAGAAATCAATCAATATATAGCTTTTGTACTCTCGCTCAGCAAAAGTACGCACTATAGTAGATTTTCCTATGCGTCTTGCTCCCTTGATAAGAAGCGCAGACTTCCCCTGACGCTCTTGCTTCCAAGCAAGCATCTTATCATATATTTTTCTTTCAAACACCATATTTGCCATAACATTTTGATTTTGAGTGCAAAGATACAAAATATTCCAGATTCCCCAAATGTTTTTGCCCAAAATGTTCCAGATTCCCCAAATGTTTTTGCTCAAAATGTTCCAGATTCCCCAAATGTTTGGTTAAAACAGAGGAAAAATATACAGATTTATCAACATCATTACGTTTGAGCAGCGTTTACATAATTTATGCAATATTCCCTCATAAAAATGTATGGACAGCAAGCTGATTCCCTCATAAAAATGTAGGCAAAGCAACAATATTCCCTCATAAAAATGTAAATAGCATGAAAAGAGAAATATATAACAAACTAAAAAGAGTGGCAGTTATCTAGCAATAGGACACCACCTGAAAGGCATCCGCTTCTCCATGTTAGGCTTCAGAGAGCAAACCATTAATCTCTACAGATAACGTCGGTTTATCATCTTCATACTCACCCCATTCTTTCAGATGAGAAAGGATGGTAGCCTCCACTCTGCCTATCCATTTTTCATCCACTGCATATTTTACAGCCACAGTTCTAAATTGCAACAAAGCATTCTTTACATCATTAATCATGCTTTCTGGCTTTCGAATACCATTATCGGATGCAAATTGCAAGACATCCTCTTTTGAAATATTACGCAGTTTGGACCTGATAAACATACAGTGGTCTTGATTGGGCTGCACTCCACCCATATTGAGGATATAGGTAAGATCATAAGCAGGGGATAACCGCCAATTACCCATCCTATCCATCATGAAGGAGAAGTTTTTGTTGTGATCATCAGTATTGTTTGCCAGCACGTTGAATATCATTCTTCTATAAACCTCTTCACAATCAGCCTCTGGCAAATGGAGCGACCTGCAAACAGAAATAAGTTGCTCATAACTATTTGTCTCAGGATACATAGCCGCCAAAGTTTGAGTATGAAGCTTCTTCCCATCTTTTCTATCAAATCTCTGCGTCATGAAGTGCTTGCTGCCATCAACCATCAAGAGTTCAGAATGCATCATATTGATGCCAGCCTTGACGGCAAGCTCGTAGTATGTCATTTCTAGTTCGGCAGAGTTGAAATCAGCATTTCCAAACTTCAACAAGTAGTAATCATATCCATCAAGATCCGAGATTTGTCCACTTCTTATCTCACCATCAGCCGAATTGATAGCAATAATAGCCTTAGGCTGCCTGCCACCAGCAGAAGTTCCCACAGTCAAGAGCGACTGCATGGTAAGAGATTCCTCTGGTAAAATCTGAGCCTCCTCTCGTTCAGTAAATATACGTTCAGCAAGTGCAACCAAGGAATTGACATCAATCCTCTCTGATTTCTTACTCCTCTCATACTCTGGGACAAATTCCAAAGCACCCATTCCTCTTCTACCGATAAATGACAACTTATCAAGAGGAGAAATTTCCGTATTGGAGAGATGATTCTGCTGTCTCCAAAGATCAAACAACTGATTGCCCCAAGAATCAGGTAATGAGTCAGCCAGGAAAGCAGGAAGTTTTTGATAAATTCTCTGTTCCTCTCCCCAAATAGGCATAAGTCCTCTATTGTTGCGTATGGATGCCCATAGAGGAGATATATCAATACCCCTATGCACAAAAGTTGGATTATAAGTGAAGTAGGACATTTGCCTTTTGTCGTCCCACGACAACCTACCAACTTCCTCATCCCACAAGATTACTTTTAAAGTCTTAACCATAAATTATTCGCTATTATCAGTGTCTAATTCTTTGTACCTTTTTATCTCCCTTGGTCATCAAGTAAGGGGATGGTGGCAATTCGGGCATTAAGTTATCAAGCGCATTGATCTGTCCCACCACCTTGAGCAAGAGAATCAATGTAGAAAGCGAAATGTTTCTAGCACATCCATTCTCAAACTTGTGGATAGTAGTCATACCAATGCCTGTCAGTTCTGCCACTTCCTTCTGTGTCAAATTGCATCGCATTCTGTATTCCCTAAAGCGATTTCCCAGCAATCTCACCAGTTCCGGAGTAGAATATTCATACAAATCTTTCATATACTTAACTATCATTTAAGTGAATATTAAGCCATAAAATAGCCATTATATATCATTATAGTGATATTTAAGCGCAAAGATACAAAAAAGAAGTGATACAACCTCAAAAATCACAATTATTTTTTATTTACTGACTCACATTTAACATATTGCAAGGCTTTACCTTACCTGCCACAAACTCGGGGATATTGAACGACTTGAGACACTTGTCGTAATAATCGGGGCTAGACTGCGGCAGGAGGAAAGGCTTGGAAGGCTTGCCCTGCGCATCTATATGCACGATGTAAGGCATGGAATAGAGGCCATTTACCCTGCGAGAGGCATAGAGAAGCCATCTGCCATTGCTGCTCCAGGAATGATAGCTCTCCGTATCTCGGCTATTGGCGGCTGCCAATGGATGGTACTGGCGAGTGCGGAGATTGATAATATAGAGATCCGCCTCATGATGCCAGATAGGGAAACAGCCATAATCCGCCACCGTCATCACCAGCCATTTGCCATCTGGCGAAATGCGAGGCATTACGGCACTTTTACATGTCGTATGAGCTGAAAAAAGCGTATCAACCTCGGTGCCAAAAGCATGATGGGCAGCATCAAAGGCTATGGAACAAACGCTATATTTCACGTCCTTATAACGACGAGGCATCTCCACACTATCTGCGGTACAGAAATAGAGACGCTTGCCATCTGGTGAGAAACAAGGATAAGTTTCAAAACTTCGTTGCGAGTTCAATAAAGGAGAAGTAAAGATATGGTTGGATACCAAGTCATAAACCACGACATCCGACTTCTGGTCATAGACCTCAATGCGATTTCTGTCTGATGAGTGAAAACCCTGGTGTGTATCATTGGTGGAGAAAGCGATCAACTTGCCAGAAGGATGCCAAGCTGGATAAACCAACGATTTGATACTATCCACATCGATGCTCAACTTCTTAGCCAAACCATCTCCTTGCATCACGTATGTGCCTCCCAACTTTCCCGCACGCAGATGCAGCATCATCTGTTTGGCATTCCGATTGCAGAAGTTGTGACAGTTCATGCAATTATTCCCCGTCACCGTATTCTCCAAGATAGGCGACTGCGAATAATCGGAAAGACAACGCTGATAGATGCCCATCTTATACCATTTCTCATAGCCTGGCTCTATCAATCGATAAGCGATATAAGGGTCAATGCCATCTGCCGAAACATAGATGGAGAAAGGCTTGTAGCCACAATACTCCCCATTGCGCTTTACGATGACCTGCACATGGAGCGAAGAAGAAGACTTGCGAGAAGAAGCATTCTCTCGTAGAACAGAAGAAAGGATATCCTTCCAATCCGCCTCGCTGATACAGATATCATTCCCATCAGCAGACACTTCCACTACTTTTCCACCATCTGTGGAAAACTTAGCTGCCACTACCTCGCCCAGCTCCTTTTCCACACGAAAATGGAGAGGAGCTATCTGCTGAGGAATAGTTACACCCTGATAATCGGGGAAGATGACTGGAGCGGAAGCCAACTGCTTGGTGATATTGACCTGCTGACTGCAACTGCTCAATGCCATCAACATGCATACCATCAGCATCCCTACCATCAAGTACACCTTATTATATATATAGCGTTTCATTATCATTCACATTTTTAGATTATACCCTATTAGAAATTACTCTGTTGCAGAAACACCTCTCTTGCCTTGGCAAAGGAGGCTGGTATCTTAGGCATTGCCTTGGTGCCCTCATACCGCTTCATGAGTTGGAGAAACTGTGCTCGCTGGTTAGCCACAATATACGTGGCACCCAGATACTGCAAGGAGGCACGATGCTCAGGACACGCTGCAATGATCGACGCCAAGTCGTTGTCGAAACCACCATCGCCCATCAGTCGGTCTTTGTGATAGATGCATTTACGCATCATGCCCAGCTCTCGGTCTGCCATCACCGCCCTATCATTATAGAGAAATCGGCGGCGCTGCCTAGCCCACTGGCTGTAAGCCAAGGTTTGCTCCAAGCGCTTGATATACTTCTCTGCCACAGCATAGGCGCCATTGGCAATATTCGTATCCACCAGTCGCTGCCAGAGATAAGGGCTCTTATTGTCCATGCACTCTTGCGCCTCGAAGGCACAGAGCTGCGACATATTCACATAGCCCATGGCGTAATATACATCCATCATGAGCATACTCACCTGCAAGGTCTTGAAGTCGGAAGTCATCATGCTGTTCATGCCTTGCTGCTCATACATCAAGAATTTCTCGCCCAGTTCTCCCTTCTCAGCCAAAGCCATGTTGCGGCATAGCTGAAAGGTAACATTCCCCTTACTGCCCAAACTATTGCTGCGATTGATAATCTCATCCCACTGCTGATGGCGCACATAATAGTATATCTTCTTCATATACTCATCCTGAGCATGATAGAGAGATACAAACATGGCAGCCGAGCCTGCCACCGCCACCAAGAGTTGAGCTGCGATGCCTATCCAAGGTTTCTTGCACCAAGAAGAGTTCTTCCCCATCCAAGCCGCAGGCAGATAAGCTAGCAGCACCTTGATGAGCACGATGACGAGGGAGAGAATCCAAGGGAGATAGGCTTTCTGGGTAACCTCGGACCCGGGACGATAGAAGCCCTGTGTGCCAAATATCCAGAGAAAAAGAGCCAAACTAGCGATAACAGCCACCAGACGAAGGAATGGTTTCTTAAACCAAAAGGCAACTGCCAGCATACTCATAGCCAGAGCAAGCGAGATGCTATACGACAGGGAGCACTGCATATCAGCCACCTGCACCAACAACATAGCCATGGCGGGAAGGATGCCAAGGTAAGGCAATCGATGATTGGGAATGCAGCTCAAGCCATAAGCCACCAGCCACATCAGGAAACCGTAGATGAAGGGAGCTGCCCCGTAATAGAAAAACTGCACCAGGAAATCAGCCATCCAAGTGCCCAGTGCCCCCTGGGTAAGGAGCGCACTCTTCAGGGCATCGGCATCCCAATAGAAGGTTTGCCATTGCTCCAGATAATAAAAATGGTAAGAGGCGGCAGATCGACAGATACACACCATGAGGATGTATATGCCCAGCCATACCACCAAGTTTGTTGAGAATATTCGTTTCATCATTATACTATGCTAGTCGTTTTATCATTTCATGTTTATCATTTTATCATTTCATGGTACAAAGGTAATCATTATTTTCGAGAAAGACTTTATGTGGTGTAACAAATTATTTGTGAAACAAAAAAAAACTCCCATCCTCCTAGAAGAAGATGAGAGTTTCTTAGTAGAGAGTAATTAGTGGCAAGGAGTTTGGCCGCGTCTCACAACGCAGCCAAACATCGATTGCGACTAACATAAATTCGGTTAATCTTTAAATGATAAAACCTAAACTAAATGTCTTTATATGTAAGCAAGCCATCAGCTTGCCGCATCATCGATAATTTTACTGAAGTGGAGAACCTGTCTTCAAGCCCTCAGCAAAGCCACCGTAAGCACGCTTACGATCGTAGCCCTGTGTCCAAAGACCTACAGGCTGACTCTTTCTCCAACCAGAGTTGTCAGGAGCATCAGTAATACACCACTGGGTGATGCCATAGCGCTGTGCTGAAGGGATGTTCTTGAAGTACTCCTCGATGATGAACTGATAGAAGTCAGCCATTTCCTTCTGCTGAGTATCATTCAAGTTCTTTGTTTCAACTACATTGCCCGCAGCATCTACATAGCCCATATCGAGCTCAGATACCTTGCAGAGCTTGCCAGATTTTGCCATCAACTTATACATATTGACAATGCACTCCTTCTGCTTCTCCTGCTTAGCAGGATCAGCATTGTAGCTAACGTGCATCTGGCTAGCGATACCGTCAATCTTGGTTACCTGGTCAGCCTCCCAACGCTTAATCCATTCGATCAAGCTTTCGAGCTTCTTGTTGTTGTCCCAAGTAGCCTCCAAGTTGTAGTCGTTGATGAAGAGCTTGAGGTCGGCAGCGTTGCCATTATGGGCAGCGAAGCTTTCACGTGCAGCCTTCACAGCAGTACGAACGTAGTCGAGGTCGCCGAGGTAATCCTGCCAGTAGAAGCAATTTTCCTTATCCTCAGCAGAAGCTGTCTTAGCATGCTGCAAGTCATAGATGCCATCACCATCGGTATCATCACCAGAGATAGCCTCATTGACAACATCCCAAGCTACGACCTTGCCATCGCAAGCTTCCATCATACCGTCAATCCACTTGTTCATAGCCCAAGTCAAAGTATCCTTCTTCTCTTCTGGAGTGAGAGGAATAGTATTACCTGACTTTTCGATAGACCACTCAATGTCAGCAAAATAGTAAGTAACTTCATTCGCATTTACATTCAAGTTGAAAGCAATAGAGTTCATACCAGCACCCTCAGTAGGGATAGTTGCTACTTGCTCATAATGCTGCCATTCTGTTGTGAATGAAGGGTTACTTGGCAACATCTGCCAGTGCTTATAAGCGCCTGGAGCAGCATGACACTGAGTAGCACACTCAGCCTTTTCTGTTGCCTTATACCAGAATGAAATCTTATACTTTTCACCAGCAGCCCATGCCTTGTCTGGAGTATAGATAAAGAATTGGGTATCCCAAGCAGTAGAAGGATTAGCATGAGACTTAACAGCAAGACAGTTCATACCATCAGGACCTGCGCCCTCAATAACTTCACCATCCTTATCCTCTTGACCAGGCTCTCTAACAACGAAGTTAGACATAGACTCGCCCTTAGCCATCTTACTATTTGTCAACTGGTTGACATAATAAGTAACGGCAGCAGCTTCACCATGAGTAACCTTTACATACTCAACATCAATCGTACCAACGAAAAGACCTGATTGGAAGAGAGCAAAGTTATCTGCCTCGACAGCATTAAACTCTACAGTATATTCTTTCCATTCCTTGTCAAGAACGATAGAACAATCTGCTTTAGCTCCCCAGCCACCGACACCGATGTAAAGATTACATTTATCGGAAGCTTTGGCCTTAACTTTCAGTTTATAGGTATCACCCTTTGTCAGACTGATGCCACTTGCACACATATACTGAATAAAATAGTTTTCCTTGGTGGCAGCATCATTCTTAATATGGAAGCCTTTATTATCAACCGTGATGAGATCCTTAGTCTGGGCGCTACACCACATATCATAAGCAGTCTTTTTGGTCCAATCTACAGAATAGTCTGTAACCTCCTGCTTTGCATTTGGGTCTATCGGAATGGCTTTATCTGCTATCAAGCCATTGAGATACTTATTCTGCTGCTGAGAGTGCCAAGCCAAGGTATGGCCGAAAACGGTCATGCCGGCATCGCTCGCTGCGCTGACAAAGTTCTTGACGAGATTGAAGTCCATGCTTCCATCTTCCTTGACGCAAGATGCATACTTCATGGCATTGCCGGCAGTCATCTCATCAAAGTTGGCGTTGGCAAGACGATAGGTGATGTCCTGGTCTACATAGTTCTGAGCACCCTCGCCAATACCCAACTTGAAGTTAGGGTTAGCCTGACGATTAACGTATGTCTTCAGTGCGTCATATTGATTCAAGTATTCCAAGTTGGCGATACTATCAGTCTTGCTCACGAAGAAATCTTGCAGTTCGCCGTCTGCGCAGCCCGTCATAGAGAGGGCTGCAGCAGCTAAAGCGACACTATAGAATATTTTCTTGTTCATGATTTATATTCTTGATTATTTGTTATAGGTTACCCCGAATGTCTCGTAGTTGTTCTCACGGCTCTGCATCACGAGATTGTCCTTGCATGTATACTTCTTGACATGGGTTACACCCTTGTCGGTATAAGTATAAGTAACCGTGTACTGAAGTTCGATGAGGTCACGATCCTTATCACCCCAAGCCTTCTTAGCACCCAGGCTAGTCCACTTACCTGTACCAGAAGCTGTGAAACTGTACTTGCCACCATTGCCAGAACCAGGAACATCATAAGAATTGTTGTCCTCTGAAGTAATGGTAACAGAGCCATCATCAGCAATGTTCAAGATAAGCGAAGCATTCAAAGTAGCTGTAGTAGCCTTGTTCTCTTTATCAGTAATGTTAACCACTGTAGAGAGACCATAGCTGCACTTGTTGAGAGAGAGTGAGCGCAAATAGCGAAGTTCATTCTTCTCCAAGTACTCAGCCTCACGCTGTACGGTAGTTGTGGTACCATCGAGATCAATCTCGTCCGTGCCATGACTAATCCAGCAACCGTGATATGGGTTCTTGTACTTCACTGCATAGAGCACGTAGTTCTGAGGAGCCACGTTCCAGTCAGCAGCATTCTGCAAAACAGGAGACTCTACTGTTTCCTTCTTTGTACCAGAAAGAATAGAGTCATTGCCAGCAACTTCAACCATGCGGATAGGAACCACATAAGTTACATCCAGAGACTTAGGGTCTGCGAAGTAAGCGTCAGTCAACTTCACCTCTACTCCACCTACAATCTGACCAGCAGGGATGGTGATGATGTCAGAAGCCAACTGATAATACTCAGCAGGCATTGGCTGTACAGCCTGGCCATTAGAGTACTTCAAGCCATCGCAGAGACTATTATCTACCACAATCTTAATCTTGTGCTCACTCTTTAGGTTACGATCACCACCGAGAGTAGCCTTGATTTGGAATTTATGTTGGTTGTCGTCTTCATTTGGGTAAGCTGCATCTTCACCCAAAGTGATGGTGCGCACAGGATACTGTGTAGCGAAGTAAACAGTCTGATAATCGTAGTTATCGAAAGTTACGTCGCTATTCTCACAAGATGTTGCGAAGAACATAGCGCAAGCAGCCATCATGGACAAAATTATCTTTTTCATTTTATTCTACTTTTTAGTTTAAGTTTCATTATCTTACCATCCCTTGTTCTGCTGGAGTTGATCAAACTTCAAGCACTCAGTGTAAGGGATAGGACCATAGTTCATATAATCCTTATACTCACGTGTATCTACGTCGATAGGAGTATATGTGTTGTTGGCTGCATTGATGCTCATACCCTTAGCTGTCTCGTTGAGGTTGAGGTTCCAGCGGCGCAAGTCCCAGAAACGGAAGCCCTCGAAAGAAAGCTCGATACGACGCTCGTTGCGGATCAACTCACGCATCTTCTCCTTGCTCTGTGCACACGCTTCGAGATAACCATCCTCACCGAGGTCGCCCAAGCCTGCACGCTCACGGATAGCCTTGATTACATCGTAAGCAGAGTAGCCATGACCGCCATCATTCTTAGGACCATAAGCCTCATTGGCAGCCTCAGCATAGTCAAGGAACATCTCTGTGTAACGAATGCGAGCATTGTAGTGATACTGAGTGGTTGTAGATGTTGGGCTCAAGTTTACATCAGAGCGGAGCAACTTGCGGAGGTAATAACCTGTACGAGTGGAAGAACCTGTCAAGTTGTTGAGCGCATCCTGATTAGTTCCATCTACAGCTGTAGTGATTGTAGTTCCATCACCAGGTCCCTGCTTGCTGCCATTGAGCACAACATAGAGAGCCAAACGTGGGTCACGACCAGAATATGGATCCTGTGCAGAATAACCAGAATTGGCATCAGTGATAGGATAACCATCAGCCATTGGGAAAGCATCTACGAAGTTCTGGGTTGGGTTGATACGACCCTTACCATAGATAGATGGTGGATAGTTGTCAGCCTCCAAGTCCTTGTTGTTGCTCTTCTCTGTACGCCACATGATCTCCTTAGGGCACTCTGATCCTTTCAAACCATCAATGTCACCCGTGTTGCAATACCAAGTATTACCCGTTGGGTCTAGACCAGCCACACCATTGATACGATCAAGTACCTTGGCGAAGTTGTCAGCAGCTGTCTGATAAGTTACACCAGACGCTTCGTAAGCAGGACTAGCAGCGAGCAAAGATGCCTTGGCACGATAAGCCTCAACATATTTACCACACATACGTCCCTGGAAGTTATCACCAAATACACGATTGTACTGAGAGACTGTTACGCCCTCAGACTTGTACTTAGCAGGAATCTGGTCGGCAGAAGAGATTGCACCATACTCTGCAGGCAAGAGTTCCAAAGCCTTTTCGCAATCTTCGTTGATAGCTTGGATGCACTCTGCGAATGTGTTACGTGGCTTGTTGAAGTCAGAGTTCTTGTCCTCTGGCTCTGTTATGATTGGCACACCATAGAGCACACCATCATTGCCATAACCACCATGGGCACGGAGCAGATAATACATATAGAGCGCTCTCAAGCCGTAAGCCTCACCCTTCTCACGATCGTTATAGAGCTTGGCTGCCACCTCGTCCTCTGCCCACTTTACCTTGTCGGCATTGGCAAGGAAGAGATTGAGGTACTGAATGGCTGAACGACATGTGGTCCAAGTATCAGCAGGGTTATTGCTGGATGTCCAAGTACCAGAGGCCATCTTACGCCAGCTGTTAGTGACATCGTTGCTCACCGCATCATCGGTAGCCACCTCAGAGAATGGGTAGCTGCCGTTAGGAAGACGGGTGTAAGCATTACCCAATACACCTTCAGCATAGCTTGGGTTATTGTACATATACTCCATACCCAGATTGTTCTCAATGGCTGGTTCGAAGAGGTCGTCGCAGCTCACGAGGGTCATCGAGAGGGCAAGAGCAGATAATATAATTGATTTTTTCATACAATGCTTATTTTTACATGTTTACTTTAAAACCGATATGATAACCTCTGCACTGTGGTGCAGCTCCTACGTTGGTCTCAAGATACTTACGCTCCTTAGAGATGGTCAGGAGGTCGGTGCCGTAGAAGTATACAGACAAACCTTTGACGAAGCTATTCTCCTTGAAGAGGCTAGCTGGCAAATCGTAAGTGAGCTGTACCTTGCCCAGATAGAATGCATCTGCCTTGTAAGTCCAGAAGTCGGAGTTAACGAAGTTCAAGTCGCCATCCTCTGTGGTGAGTCGTGGATAAGTGGCTGTAGCGGCTGTCTCCTTGGTCCAGCGTCCACGTACCACTTCTGAGTACTTGCGATCACCATAGTTCCAAGTAGCGAGGTTGTTCTTCACACCCATACCACCGAAGTTGTAGTTACCAGCGAGGAAGAGAGTAAAGCCATTCCACTTGGCAGTGAAGTTGACACCACCTACGAAGTCAGCACCCCAATGTCCGAGAACCACCTGGTCCTTAGAGTCGATGATGCCATCACCATTCATATCCTTATATTTCAAGTCACCAGGCTTGGTGTTATTGTTGATCACAGCGAGTGTGGTCTTGCCATTCTCATCGAAGTCGCTCTCCTGGAAGAAACCGAGGCACTTGTAACCTCTCAAGGCATCGCTGCGCTGACCTTCGCTCTTCAACCAGTCATACTCCACATTCTCAGAAACCTTGGTGTTCTTGCTTGTGATAGAGTAGCCTGTCAAGCCAAGTGCCAAGTCTACCTCACCTACCTTCTTATGCAAGTTCAATCCGAAGTCGAAACCAGAGTAACGAGTGTTGTTATAGTTCTCGTAAGGAATGAACGATGACTTAGGATAGTATGTCTGGAAGTAGTTAGGATACTTGGTATCGGCTGTTGTGATGAAACCATTCATATTGTTGATGAAATAGTTAGCACTCAAGCTTACCAATCCATTCAAGAAACTAGCATCGAGACCTACACGGAACTCCTTGCGCTTGATGAAATCCAAGTCATAGTTGGCAGCACGACGAGAGTCGGATGTCTGGAATGAGTTGTGAGCATCACTCCATCCCCACCATGTACCTGTAGCGGTGAAGATATTGTCGTACATATAGTACTCTGAGATGTCGAGGTCCTCGTTCATGATGCCGTAAGAAGCACTGAGCTTCAACTCATCTATCCACTTGGCATTCTCCAGGAACTTCTCCTTGCCCAGTCTCCAAGCAGCTGATACTGTAGGAGAGAAAGCGTTGCGATGACCAGGAGCCAACTTAGCAGAGTGAACCTCGGCTGCGCTGAAGTCGAAGTAGTACTTGTGAGCGTAGTTATAAGCTGCCTGCAAGCCCAGGTTGGCAGAGCTGGTACGGTGATAGGTACCGGTGATGGTCTGCTGATAGCCATGAGCCAAGAGTGTGGCGCTAACATTGTGCTCTGCAAAAGAGCGAGCCCAGTCGAACTGACCTGAGAACATAATGGTCTGCTTGTCTGTACTGCCGCTTACATTCTGTGTACCGGTCTTTTTATCAGTACCATACTTCTTCAAGCTAGTAATCTGATCGAAGCCTGCGTAGTTGTTCCAGCTTGCCTCATATACAGAATAGCTGTTGTTGATAGAAGTATTATAAGTGGTAGCGTAGTCAACAGCAACCATGGTCTTGAAGCTTAAGCCCTGCAATACCTTGTCAAGGTCTAACTTGATACCAGCGTCAAACTGCAACTGGCGAGAGGTATACTTGTTGTAACCTGCCGCATACATCGCTGCGAATGGGTTGGTCTGCTGGTTCTGTGTACCACCGAGCAAATACTTGCCATCAATGATGTAGTTAGAATTCTTCACCAATGTCTCAGAGTTCTTGTCACCATTCTCTATCATATCGATTGGAATGAATGGTACCAATGGATACTGGCTTGTAGGACGAATGCTAGCTGATGAAGTCCAGTAGTTGGAGAGGTCGCCACGTGCGTCATAGAATGTAGCGTTGGCATTGACCCAACCAGTAATCCAGTCGTTCAACTTCAAGTCTACGTTACCACGGATGTTCAAGCGGTTGGTATGGTTGTCCTTACCCTCACCGAAGTTCATCAAGTCGCCCACATGATACAAACCTACGTTGGCATAGAAGTGAGCGAAAGAGCCACCACCCTGGAACTCTGCTATACCCTCATAGCGCTCATAATGATTCTTTACATATTTAGAATCATAGAAGTTGAGGTTTGGATAGCGATATGGATTCTTGCCAGAAGCATAGTTGGCGATAAGGTCCTGAGAATAAACAGGAGTCTTGCCATCATTCTTCAAAGCCTCATTGTAGAGAGTCATATACTCCGCAGATCCCAGCCAGTTAGGATACTCCTTAGGAGTGTAGAGAGAAGCATTGCCACGAACGCTTACCTGCAAGCCATCTGTACGACCACGCTTAGTGGTGATGAGGATCACACCATTGGATGCACGGCTACCATAGAGTACTACGGCAGAGGCAGCTTTGAGGTAAGTAACCTGCTCTATTTCTGATGGCAACACATTGTTGATGTCACGTGGCACACCGTCTACGAGCACCAAGGCGCTACCATTAGCCCACATATCTGTAGGCACGATGGCACTATGGTCAGATACAGCGTTTGTAGTGTAGTCCTTCTTGGCAAGTTCTACCATATTTACAGAAGCGACGCCACCCAACAAGTCTTGCTTGTCTACAGCCTTGAAGGCAACATTGACCTTATTGGCTACAGAATCGGGATAATCGTTCTGTGCATTCGCTGTGCTTGCCATAGCGGCAAGCATCATGCTGAATGTTATTATCTTATTTGTCTGTTTCATACTTTAATCACGTTTTATTACCATCCTGGATTCTGTTTAAACTCTGGATATATCTGGCAGTCCTTCTTCTTCAGAGGCAACCAGTAGTGCTTCTCAGAGAAGTCACGCTTCAAGATTTGCTTCTCACTCCATCCACTAACCTGCCCTTCCTTGCTGTCCTCTGTATTGATATCGCCCACACGGAGGAATTCCTGAGAGGTCTTGATGTTGTAAGGATACTTGTCGAGGAGCAACCAGCGGCGAAGGTCGTTAAAGCGCTGTCCCTCGAAAGCAAGCTCTACAGCACGCTCACGGCGAAGCTCGCTCATAAACTTCTCCTTATCGCCAGTAAACTTGGCGTTGACAGCAGCTACACCAGAACGTTCACGAATCTTGTTAACAGCATCGATAGCTGAAAGCGAACAAGTTGAAGCCTTAGCAGAAGGAGAACCATAGCCCTCGGTTACAGCCTCGGCATAGAGGAGATAAACCTCGGCAAGGCGCATCCAAGGCAAGTGGAGATTGAAGTGATGAGACCATCCGTAGCCATCATCATACTTGTTACAAGTCTTATCGATAAACTTATAGAGGAAATAACCAGTGCGGCTGCCTTCCTTCTCATCACGGAACTTACCATTGGTCTGCAAGTCGGCATATTGTCTCCAAGCATCATCCCCATCCAAAGCCTTAGCTACAACACGCTCGCCATCATAGATGATGTCTTTATAGAAACGTGGGTCACGATTCTTCCAAGGATGGGTTTTGTCGAATCCTGAGTCTGGATCGTCAAGAGGAAGACCATTTGCCATACCATAATAATTTACGTAATTGGCAGTTGGCAAGCTGGTAACACCACCGTCATTCAAGCACTTAGAACCATACTGCTTGCTCTGTCCCCAGTTACTATCATCCCATCCATAGTCAGGTCCGAGGAGCAAAGCCTCTGTAACGGAACCATCCTTAGAACTTCCAGGAATGTGACCACCCTGGTCGATGGTATAGAAGTTGTAGGAAACTTCTTCCCAAGGGAGCAAACCATACTGTGTGTTTCCACTCTCCACCAATGTGATGAGCTCACCGAGCTCATCAGCAGCTTTCTTGCAATATTCTGCATTGTAATCAGCCACACCCTGAGACTCCTTATTCATTAAAGGACTACCTGCAAAGAGGTCGTTCTTACCGAGGAATGCAAGAGCAGCAGCCTTGGTAATACGAATTTGGTTCTTGCCGTATGTATTGACACCAACAGATGTCTTATCCCAGTTCATCGGGAGCAATTCAGCAGCCTCTTTCATATCCTTGGCAGCCAAATCAGCGGTCTCCTGATAATTCAAACGAGGTGCATTGAACTCCTGAGTAGCAGAAAGAGGCTCTGTGAAGTAAGGAAGTCCTCCAAAATACTGCATCAACTCAAAGTAGAACCAACCACGGAAGAACAGCAACTGACCTTTAATCAAGTTTTTCTCTTCCTGGGTGGCATCTGTCATGAGATCGAGGTTCTGTAAACCGATGTTTGCCTTACGGATGGCATACCACGCTCCCTTCCAGAGAGACATCTTGGTGAAACGCTTGTCGTCATTTGGAACGAAGTTTCCAAGCTCTCCTCCATCCATCCAACCGGATTTCCAACCATCATATTCACCCTGCCAGCCCCAGAAATCGCCCTGGTCTACCTTGTATACCATGTGGTAGTCAATGCCGACATTCATGATTTCGTCTTCACCCCAGTTCCAAGAGTTAGTCCAATATCCCTTAGAGAAATAAGGAATGCAGTTGTAGAGTTCCTCTGTGAAACCTTGGAAGTTCTGAAAATCCTTATAGGCATCTGTCGCAGAGATATCTGAATCTGGCGACTTGTCCAAGTAATCAGTACAAGATGTGAGAGATGCTGCAGAAAGCGCCACCGCACAAATTGCTGTATATAATTTAGATATTTTCATTTTATTCTTCTTTATTATAAGGTAAATTTAACACCGAAGTTGTAACGCTTCACTGTAGGATAAGCTCCCTGGCTAGCGAGACCTGTACCTGCGAAGTTTGACTCACGGTCATCAGGCATTCTAGACCAACACCAGAGGTTGTTACCATTGATAAATACCTTGAGGGTATTCAGACCAAGTGACTTAATCCAACCACCTGTCCATGTGTAAGCAATCTCCGCATTCTTGAGTCGG
Source organism: Candidatus Segatella intestinihominis (assembly GCA_900548535.1). Taxonomy (GTDB): domain Bacteria; phylum Bacteroidota; class Bacteroidia; order Bacteroidales; family Bacteroidaceae; genus Prevotella; species Prevotella intestinihominis. Next base: position 31,819 of record URLG01000009.1, read on the forward strand.
ATGAACGAGCCATCATAGTGATAGCGTGTTCCCTCTGTATAAGAAGGTGTAGAATAGAAGCGAGGCATTGGTGCATCTGCACCCTCATTGTCCTTGCTCCAATAACTACCCTCATCGAATACAGTGTCAAGTTTACCATGGAAAGTACTGAACGCTACGTAGCGGTCTACATCAGTTACACCATAGAACTGTACATAGAAAGAGAAGCCCTTATAGTCGGCACCGATAGATGCACTATAAGTATTGGCTGGAGTACCTGTATGTCCGTATGGCACATTATCATTGGTATCGATGACACCATCACCATTGTAGTCGATGATGAAGTAATCACCAGGCAACTTCTGATTATTATTCGTATTAAACTTAGTCATGGCGTACACATCATCCCAAGTGTTGGCATAACCAGCATCGAGATAAGAGTGATCCTGACCGATGGCGAAACCGGTAGTCTTCTGATAAGCAGGAGTCAATTTAGGATCATCATAGAGCTTCACCTCGTTTACCGCATGTGTCATATTGAAGTTACCCCAAAGACGGAGACCATTGGCTAGAATCTTGTTTACCTTCAATTCTAACTCATAACCATTGGTCTTTACCTTACCATAGTTCAAGGTTGGAGCCGAAACACCATAATAAGAAGGGATGGCACGAGAGCCACCGGCAATCAAGATGTCGGAACGATCCTCATGGAAGAACTCCAAGCTACCAGTAAAGAGACCGCCCAGGAAACCATAGTCGACACCGAAGTTGCGCTTTACAGCCTTCTCCCAGTGAATGTCTGGGTTACCAACACGAGTCTGACGATACCATGTATATGGACTCTTCTCATAATCGAGACCCTGATAAGTGTTTCCACCGTATGCCCATTGGTCGGTGTAGAGCCAACGGTCATTGATGTTATCATCACCCACCTCACCATAAGAGAAGCGAAGCTTCAAGAGGTCGACGATATGCTTGTCACGAAGTTGCTTCATGAAATTCTCCTCAGTAACAGTCCAACCGATAGCGCCTGAATTGAAGAAAGCAAAACGATTTTCCTTGCTAAACTTCTCAGAACCATTGTAAGCACCATTATACTCGAAGAAGTACTTGCCTGCATAGTTATAGGTAGCACGGAAAGCCCAGTCCTCACGATAGTTGGTAAACTGACTACCTATGGCACGCTCAGTACGGTTGAATACGCCCATGGCAGAAACATCGTGCTTGCCAAACTTATTCCCCCAGAAAAGCTGACCCTGATAGAAAAGATTACGCTGGGTAAAGTTATTGTTTACTTTACCACCTTGAGTACTCCACTTGATGCCTTCCTGAAAATCGAAGTTGGTATGGGTATCATCTGGCTTCAGATAAGTGGTTTTACCTGTATCTGGATCAATCCACTTAAACTGAGCATCATGATAACGGTCATCGATACCACGCTCAGCCTCTACAAATACATTATCCCAAGATACAGTAGCACTTGCCTTCAAGCCTTTAAGGAGGAAGCCCAAGTCTTGCTCCAAGGTAAAGTCGGTATTGATACGAGTGGTAGTAGTTGTCTCACGACCTGCCAAAGCCAAGTTGGTAACTGAGTTTGGCGCACCCTGTGTATCGGCTGGATAGTAACCCCAAGTGCCATCAGAGTAGCGAGGATAGAATACATCGTGAGGAGCACTATAGGCAGCCTGCCACAACTGGGTAGCCGCCCAAGATGTATCAGAAATGCCCCAAGGTGACAGCTTGGCTCCGTAAGAACCGAAGAGGTTTACCTTGAGCTTGGTGGTATTGGTAAGCTTGAAGTCCAAGTTACTACGTGTGTTTACACGGTTGTAACCATAACCTCCGCTATATCCACGGTTATTGTCCCAATTCTTGAACATATCACCCTCGTGGAGGAAGTCGATGGCAGCAAAGTAAGTTACATACTTGGTACCACCAGAGATATTCAAGTTAGGGTTATAAGCGAAACCTGTAGTGCGGAAGAGCTCGTCTGCCCAGTCTACATCCGGATAGCGCTCACGCTCTTCCAAATTAGCAGGATGACGATATTTCTCGATGACAGCAGCAGGAGTCATCTTGTTCCAAGACTGAGGAGTCAAACCGAGCTCATGCTCCAAAGCCTGGTTGCGGATGTACAATGCATCAGCACTGCCCAGCGAGCCAGGGAGCTTAGATACAGACTTGAGGGTCATGTTGACACCAGCCTCAATCTTAGCCTTGCCTTCAGTACCACGCTTGGTGGTAATCAAGATAACACCATTGGCACCCTTCACACCATAAACGGCTGTAGCGGAAGCATCCTTCAATACAGAGATGCTCTGCACAGAGCTGATATCGATGCTGCTCATAGGGCGCTCCACACCATCTACGAGTACGAGAGGGTCGCTAGAGTTCCAAGAGCTGATACCACGAATCACGATCTTAGGGTCTTCATCACCTGGCATACCAGTAGAAGACATGGTGATGACACCAGGCAGATTACCAGTAAGGGCTGCACCGATGCTGCTCACACCACCCGCACGCTCCAACTGCTTGCCAGTGGTCTGGGTAATAGATCCCACGACAGAAGCCTTCTTCTGCTGACCGTAACCAACGACTACGACTTCGCCGATGGAGTTGTCGTCAGAAAGAGAAATCTTAAACTCTCTCTTCTTTCCCACCTTGATTTCCTTGGTATTCATACCCACGTAGGTAATAACCAAGGTAGAACTCTCGGAAGGAACGGAAATGGTGAAGTTACCATCCATATCGGTGACAGCACCTAAGGAAGGATTGCCCTTCACCTTCACTGTGGCTCCGATGAGACTCTCACCTGAACCATCCACGATGTTACCCTTCACTGTGATTTTCTGCTGCGCCGCTGCACCTAGGCAGAAGCAAGAGAGCATCAGAGCTGAGGCAACTGTTCGTTTCATTGTTAACACTTGTTCAACCATGTTCTTTCATTTTTGATTTATGTTTGATTTTTAGGAATTCAACATTCTTTATAATTTATTCACGGCTGCAAAGGTACAAATTTGAATCGAAATGAACTTTGCGTGATGTTACAAATACTTTACTCTGTGTAACAAATCTTCCGAGAACGCACATTTCCGTCGGTCAACACCTCTTTTTTGATATAAATGCCTCGAGTTGGTTTGTCCACCTTCTGTCCTTGCATATTATAATAATAGGTGTATTTTACGTTGGCTTGGCTTTCGATTTGTTTCAAGCCCGTGCCCGTTTGTTTCAGATACCATTCCTTGTACCATTTGAAGCAAGCTTCGCCGCAAGCCTCGTCCACTCCCTTGAACGCAGGCTCCACCACCTTGGTCTTGAGATAAGTGTCGATGTCGAAATAGAGTCCTGAGCCTTGAAGCGTCATGCTGGTGTTGCCCAACTTATCGTGGATATACTTCCAGCCCTCGCCGAAGCCAGATGTCTTAGCGGTGCCCCAGGTGCCATAGTTGCTCTCCACCCAGTTGCCCTGCTCGTCCTTGTGGCCTGAGCCTGGCTTGTATGGGCTCCAGTCTATCTCGGTCACGATGATAGGATTGGTCTTTGCCACTGGCACAGCATCCAGGAATGCATTGTAGAATTTCTCCTTGTTGGTATTGTCATTGTTGCCCGAGCCTGAGCTATACCAGCCTGGATAGCAGTGAACGGCATAACCCAGATTGTTTTGCGAGTCTACTATCGGATGCTTTGCATAGTCACGATAGTTCTGCTGCCAAGTGGTGCCCGGCACCCAGATGATTCCTTTGAATCCATCGCGGCGAATCTTGGTCACGATAGGCTGGAAGAATTCCTTCATGGCACCATTGTCGCTTCTGCCATTCCACGTGATGGAGATTGGCTCGTTGGCTAGCTCGATGGAAATCTGTCCGGAATGTTCCTGGATATATGGATCGGAAGCAAACTCATGCCATATATTGAGAAGATAATACAGATAGCACTTCTTCTTGGTGGCGGCATTGTTATATTCCTCTACCGTGAGCTTTGGAGGGCAAACCCCAGGAGGGCGAACCACTACATAAAGTCCATGAGCCAAAGCCTGCTTGATGAGCGGAATATAGAGTGACTGGAGATACTTCTTATAATAAGGTAAGTAAAACTTGGTGATATTTGCCTCGCCAGTAGTCTCGGCACCATTATTTTCATAATAGCTCATATAGCCAGAGTTCAGACTCTCGGTACCATTGGTCCAGCATGGGTCCATGTGCAGACGGAACACATCACAGTAAGCACCCTGGGAATGATCGGTGATGGCAGTAAAGATCTTCTCGAAATAATTGAGACAAGGCTTCACGTCGGCATCCGTATAGTCTGGCTTCCAATTTCCCCAACGATTGCCGTTGAAGTATCTGTTGGGCGTGTCCATCACACCATGCAAGACAATGGTCTTGCCGTTGGCATCCACGAGATTCTTGCCCTCCACATGCAGGGCAGGCAGGTCGTCAGCTGCAAAGCCAGCGAGCGACATCATCGCCATCGCAAGGCTCAGTAATAGTTTCTTCTTTTTCATTGTTTATTCTATGTTAAGTTTTATCATTGTTCATACTTTCTAAGAGAAAAGAGAGAATGGCGCGTTTCACAACGCACCATTCTTGAAAACCAATTAATCATGATTCTTTATGTAAAAACCATAATGCTTTCAATTTCTTTTCCTTTGCGTCCATCCCTTTCGAATACAATCCCTAGACCTAAAGAAAAAACTAACCCCCACCTAGAAAACCTTAATAAACCTAAATTAACTAAAAACCTATGTTGCTAAATCTTTTTTCTAGCGAAACTCAAAATAAACCTATTTAAACCTTAAGCTTATAATTAACAACTATTCTAACCGAAATTCAATATCTTAAAAATGTCATCATTAACGATCTATTTTCTGGGTGCAAAGTTACAGGTTTTATTTTATATATACTTTGTGTAGAGTAACAGATACTTTGTATCACGTTACCTGATGTAACAAAAACTTTGTGTCATGTAACATTTCTATCAGAAAAGTTAGAAATCTAACGTTTAAGTTCGTTTTTTCTCCAAAACGCTTGAATATTCCAAGAAAAAATTGTATTTTTGCAAACTGAATAAACGATGCGAATCTTCGCACATGATCTTAATACAAAAGAATGATAAAACTAAAAACAATGAAAATAGCAAGGATTGCTAAGAGCCAATTAATCGTGAAGAGCTACATCATGGCATGTCTCCTCACTCTCTTCTCTGCCCTCACTGCCTGGGGACAGAGCGGCAAACTGTTCAATACGGACAACAAGCTATCGAGCAATCTCGTGACGCAGGTGTACCAAGATACCAACGGATTTATCTGGATTACCACCCGCAACGGCATCAATGTATACGATGGCTACAACTTCACTGTGATCAAGAAGAATGCGGATGACAAGACGGGACTGAACACCAACTACGTCAACTGCATCAACCAAGACCGAGGGGGCCACCTCTTGCTGGGCACCAACAAGGGACTGCTCTGCTTCGACGGGCAGCACTTCACCAACGTCATCCTGTCCAAGGCTGACGGCAAACCTGCCGTTACCTACGTGACACATATATTTAAAAGGAAAAATGGCGAAGTCATCGTGGGAACATCTGGCTTCGGACTCTTCGTGATGAAAGACGAGGAGCACACCTGCCGTGCCCTGACGCAATATATCGGAAAACTGCAATACATCCTCAAGACCACGGAAGATGCCAAGGGCAACCTCTGGGTGATCACCGAGAACAAACTGCTCTACAAGATAGACAAGAACGGCAAACTGACAGGCAACATCCCTGGCACACAGGGACTGAGAGTGGAAGACCTGCAGATGGACCCGCGCACGGGCCGGCTCTATCTAGCCACCCAAAGCCAGGGCATCTACGAGATGGCGCTGGGCAGCACCGTGTTCACCCGCATCCCGGGCATAGACCTGAGCCAGGTGGACAATCTCTTCATCGCCAAGGACGGAAAACTATTCATCGGCAGCGATGGCGATGGCGTGGCGGTATACAATCCGCTGACCCACCAGCTAGCCATCAACCCATTCTTCAGCGCACAGATCAATCTGCATAAGAGCAAGGTACAGAACGTGATAGAAGATGCGCAGGGCAACATCTGGTTCAGCATGTTGCAGAAGGGCGTATTCATGCAGCCACAGACCAGCTACGACTTCGGCTACATGGGATTCCGCCTGGGCAATCGCAACATCATAGGCGACAACTGCGTGAACAGCCTCTTCCTGGACCAGGAGCACAACCTCTGGGTGGGCACTGACAAGAACGGACTCTACAAGCTCAGCGCCGACGGACAGCAGATGCGTGGCCACTACATGGAGGGCAGCACCATCCTTGCCATCTGTCAAGACCTGAAGGGCAGACTGTGGTTGGGCACATATACCGAGGGAATGGGCTTTATCGACGCCTCGGGCGCTTACCACCGTGTGGACATCCCTGCCATGGGAACCGCTGGCGTATTCGACATAAAATGCGACAGGCAGGGCAATCTCTGGCTAGCCACCATGGGCGCCGGACTCATCTGCATCCCGCCTCAGGGAGCGCCTATTATATATAAGATGAAAGACAGTGCCGACCAGAACAATCATATCAATAGCATTCCGAACGATTACATCGCCAAGCTGGCTTTTAATAAGGACCAGAGCCGCATCTACATAGCCACATCCATCGGACTGGCATGCCTGGACCTGAAGAATCAGAGCTGGCTATCAGCCTTTGGCGGCACCAACTTGATCAATAAGGACCACTTCTCACACTGCGTATTCGTGGACAGCAAGAACCGCATCTGGTATGGCACGGAGGAGGGGCTGTACTGCTACAAGCCGCAGGACATGGCTCACCCTAAGCACTACACCACCGCCGATGGACTGAGCGACAACAGTATAGCCAGCATCACCGAAGACTGCAAGGGCAAAATATGGCTGGGCACGGGAAGCGGACTGAACAAGCTGAACCTGGAGAAGGGAGATGTGAGCAAATTTTATGTGGAGAATGGCATCCAGAGCAATGAATTCTCCGATGGAGCTATCTACACTACTACCGACAAGCGCTATATATTTATCGGTGGAACCGGTGGATTCAACTTCTTTGACGCCACCCATGTGAAGCAGCACCCATGGACCGCCGAGGTAAGAGTAACAGGACTTCTTCTGGGCGATGAGCATGTGGTGCCAGGCATGGAATCGGGCATCTACACCATCACCGAGAAGGGCGTGTATGAGGCAGACCAGTTTGACTTGGCTCACGATGACAACAGTTTCACCCTGCAGCTGAGCACACTGACCTATAGCAACGTGGAGCAAATCGTATACTTCTACAGCATCAATGGCGAGGAATGGCGCAGCGTGCAGCCAGGCCTCAACGAGATATCCTTCTCACATCTGCCAGCGGGCACTTACCACTTCCGCATCAAGGCGGCATGCAATCAGTATGAGACACCCGTCAAGGAGTTTACCATCACCATCCACCCAGCCTGGTATGCCAGCATCTGGGCTCGATTGGTTTATCTGCTAGCCTTCATCGGTCTCTGCGTGCTCTATATGCAGCACCGCAAGCGCAAGGAGGAAGACCGCCTCTTGCTCCAGAAGCACATCCACGCCGAGGAGATGGGCGAGGCTAAGATCAAGTTCTTCATGAACATCAGCCACGAGATCCGCACGCCATTGACGCTCATCCTCACCCCTCTGCTCTCCCTCATCAAGGAGGACAAGGACCCTCACCGACAGAGCATCTACGACATCATGCACAAGAACTCGGAGCGCATCCTGCACCTCATCAACCAGATGATGGACCTCCGCAAGATAGACAAGGGACAGATGGTGATGCGCATGAGCCAGACCGACATGGTGGGATTTATGAAGGATGAGTACGAACTGTTCCATCAGCAGGCTTTGACCAAGAACATCGACTTCCAGTTTGTACACGACACTGACCAACTGGACGTATGGATAGACCGCAACAACTTTGACAAGGTGCTGATGAATGTGCTCTCCAACGCCTTCAAGTTTACCCCGGCTGGCGGCAAGGTGAAAATGAGCCTGCGCCACACCGAGCACCATGCCTATATCAGCATCAAGGACAGCGGCATCGGCATACCAAAGGATAAGTTGGAGACCATCTTCCAGCGATTCTACCAGAGCCCTACCAGCTCCACCGACCGCAACATAGGCACAGGCATCGGTCTGGACCTGACCCGCTCGCTCGTGGAGTTGCACTATGGCACCATCTCTGCCCGCAACAACCAGGGCGGCGACGACCCTGACTTCCAGCAGGGCAGCGAGTTCCTGATCTCCCTGCCTATGGGCAGCGAGCACCTAAAGCCAGAGGAGATGATAACCCTGCAAGAGGAAAAAGCACAAGAAGAGAAGACCGAGATGAACGACCTGCAGGAGGAAAAGGAAGAAGAAGAGATGGAGATGACCCGCCAGCCTGCCAGCCCAGAAGGCAGCAAGCTGAAAAGCACCATCGCCATCGTGGAAGACGACGAGGAGATACAGACCTATCTCGCCGCCCAGCTATCAGCCGACTTCAACATCCTAGCCTACCCTAACGGCAAGGTGGCGCTACAGGAAATCAGAAAGCAGCAGCCAGACCTCGTGATCAGCGACATCATGATGCCGGAGATGGACGGAACCACCCTCTGCACCAAGCTGAAGAGCCAGGTTACGACCAATCATATACCAGTAATCCTGCTCACGGCGATGAGCCGAGAGGAAGACCAGCTGGCAGGACTGCAAACGGGTGCCGACGCCTATATCGTGAAGCCATTCAATATGGACATCCTGCGCCGCACCATCCTCAACCTGCTCTCCGTGCGCCGCACACTGCGCAATAAGTTTGAGGGCAAGGAGGAACTGCAGGGCGGCGGCAAGCCTGTAGAACTACAGACACCTGACGAGATGCTACTCGCCAAGGTAACCAACGTGGTGCAGCAGAACCTGAACGACAGCGAGCTGAGCGTAGACATGATAGCCCAGAAAGTGGGCATCAGCCGAGTACACCTGCACCGCAAGATGAAGGAGCTGACCAATCAGACTCCACACATCTACATCCGCAACGTGCGCCTGAAGGCAGCCGCCCAGATGCTAGCCGACTCCAAGCAGAGCGTCATCGACGTGATGTTTGCCTGCGGATTCAGCAATGCTGCCAGCTTCAGCACCATGTTTAAGAACATGTATGGCGTGGCTCCACGTGACTATATGAACGAAAAGCGCAAAAAATAAAGTATTTGTTACAAATAGACACGCTTATGGTACACCACGCAAAGTATTGGTAACATCAGATGGGGGTGAGATTGGAAAAGAAATGCTAACTTTGCACCAAAAATCAAACAATAAAATTATAAACAATGAAAAAGTTAGCAATCTTTTCTCTCTCACTAGCTCTCGCTGCGGGAGCTCAGGCGCAGACTGCCGAGTTCGACTACTTCAAGTATGCGGGCAATGACGCTCGCTTCAATGTAGCCATCGACAAGAGCCATCAGTACTACAACCCAGTGTTGGCGGGTTTCTACCCTGACCCTTCACTCTGTCGCGTGGGCGATACCTATTATCTCGTGAACTCATCATTCACCTTCTTCCCTGGCGTGCCTCTGAGCACCAGCAAGGACTTGGTGAACTGGCAGCCTGCTGGCCATGTGCTGGACCGCACATCCCAAGTGCCTCTCAAGAGACAGCATGTGTCGGGCGGTATCTTTGCACCAGCCATCAGCTACAACAAGAAGAACAAGACCTTCTATATGATCACCACCAACGTGGGCGCAGGCAACTTCTTCGTGAAGACCAAGGACCCAAGCAAGGGCTGGAGCGAGCCTATCTATCTGCCTAAGATTGATGGCATCGACCCTAGCTTCTTCTTCGATAACAATGGCAAGGGATATATCGTACACAATGGTCCAGTGGTTGGCGGCGCCGACTATGAGGGACAGCGTGCCATCCGCCTCTTCGAGTTTGACGTGAAGGGCGATAGCATCAAGGGCGACTTCAAGCAGATTGTGCGTGGTGGTACTCACGTAGAGGCTAAGCCTATCTGGATAGAAGGTCCACACCTCTTCAAGAAGGGCAACTATTACTATCTGATGTGTGCCGAGGGCGGTACTGGCGGTTGGCATAGCGAGGTGATCCTGCGTGCCAAGAACCCAATGGGACCTTGGGAGGAAAATCCTAACAACCCTATCCTGACTCAGCGCACAGGCTTGGACCCTAACCGCAAGGACCCTGTGTCTAGTGCCGGCCATGCCGACATCGTGGAAGATGGCAAGGGCAACTGGTGGGCTGTTTTCCTGGCTTGCCGTCCTTACGAGGAGGATATGTACAACACGGGGCGTGATACTTATCTGCTGCCAGTGACATGGAAGAATGGTTGGCCTGAGATTCTCGCCAAGAACACTCCTATCGCTACTGTGGGCGAGAAGGCTGGACTGAAGCCAAACGGTCAGAACCTCTATTCTGGCAACTTCGAGTATACAGACAATTTTGAGAAAGTGGATGTCAACCGCTGGATGTTCCTCCGCGACCCTGTGGATTGCTACAAGGCTGAGAATGGTAAGTTGACACTGAATCTCTTGCCTGGCAACATCTACAAGCGTGAGCCAATGTCTGCCATCTGGGCTCGTCAGCAGCACGGCACTTTCACCGCAGAGACTGCGCTCAACTTCACTCCTCGCAACGACAAGGACATCGCAGGCTTGGCACTTCTCCAGAAGGAAGACCACAACTTCGTGCTTGGCAAGACGATGAAGAATGGCAAGTTGGTGCTTACCCTGACTCGTGCCGAGAAGAACAATGTGACCATCGCCTCTACTCCTATCAAGGACGGAGAGCTCCGACTCAAGATAGAAGGTCATGATCGCTACTATGACTTCTACTATGCTGAGCAGGGCAGCGACTGGCAGCTCCTAGCCAAGGGTGTGGATGCCAGCAACCTGAGCACTCAGAAGAGTGGCGGATTCATTGGTGCCGTCATCGGACTCTATGCTTCTTCTAACAAGGAATAAGATATCATTATATACTAAAAAAGCTCCTCAGCATTTTCTGAGGAGCTTTTTTTATATTGAAATCCTTAATGACACTCATGACACATGACACTCATGACACACCTTGACCTTCTCTTTATTTATTCTTCACGATATCCAGCGTCATTTTCCCGACATAGATGGCGCTCTTGCCGTTCTGGTCATCGCCTACAGGCTGTCCATCCAAGTTGTTGAGATACTGCAACTGCTTGAAGTAAGTATGGCTATGGCTGCCCAATACGAGGTCGATGTAGCGAGTGGCAGGGATGAGCTCGGTATCGTCGATGCCATCGATGTCCCAGCCCAGGTGAGAGAGGCAGATGATGACATCGCATTTCTCCTTCTTCTTCAATATCTCCGCTGTCTCGTTCGCCTTCTGGATAGGGTCTTCATACTTGATGCAGCCATAGTTGGCAGTGCTCACGAGTCCCTTGAGCTCAGGGCAGATGCCGAATACGCCTATCTTCAAGCCCTGACGATGCAGGATGACGTAAGGCTTCACGATGTCGGCGAGCTCAGTGCCCGTGAAATCATAGTTGGCGCAAACTATCGGAAACTTCGCCATCTTGAAGAGGCGCACCATATTGTCGATGCCAAAGTCAAACTCATGGTTGCCGATGGTGGCAGCGTCATACTTCATCTCGTTCATGAGTCCTACCTCCACATCGCCCTTGAAGAGCGTGTAATAAGGAGAGCCCTGCGAGAAGTCGCCGCTGTCAAAGAGCAGCAAGTCAGGGTTCTGCTTTCTCTCCTCCTTGATCATAGCCACACGGCGCAAGTATCCGCCCCTGTCTGCCATCGCCGTATCAGCTAGGTTAGGGTTCATCGGCATCACGCAAGAGTGCGTATCGTTGGTATGGAGCACCACGAGCTGCTTGTTCTTTGCCATCACTGGGATGGCAGCCATACACATTATTATATATAAGATATATTTCTTCATACTCAAAACTTATTCTACTGTTACACGATTCTCGATTTGACTCTCCACGACTTCGCCCGCTGCCATCTTCTCACGGAAATAGTCCATGATGATGAAGCGCACGTTGTTCTCCTTCTCCTTAGGAGATACCACATGGGTACCGCTCTTGAAGGCCACGAGCTGGTCATTGCCCTCTGCCAGATAATCGAGGGTGGCTATGCGATACTCCTTCTTGGGGTCGATAGGCTCACCATTCAGCGTGACGCTCACCAGTTTGCCATCCTTGGAGATGACCAGGCGCACGGCATGGCTCAGTCCCTCGCCGCCACGATGGGCTATCTGCTGGAAGAGCTCAGTTACCTTCTCGCCAGTGAGGGTGAGGAAGCAAATCTTGTTCTCGAAAGGAGCCACCTCGTTCACATCGCCCACGGTAATCTTGCCCTTGGCAAAGTTGGCACGGATGCCGCCCATGTTATAGACCGAGAAGACAGGCTGCTCACCAAATTTCTTGCCGCCCCACACCAGGATGTCGCAGAGCAGATTGCTCAGCTCGCTCTCCGGGCGATGGCGGGTCATATCGTGAGTCACCGAGCCCACCACAGGACCCATGATGCTATCCACCTTATGCTTATAAGGAGCGATAAACTGGGCTGCCTCAGCATCAGGCTCCGCATCCCATTTCTTGTCGATGAGGATGCGAGTGCGCTCCACCTTAGCCACCTTATACTTCTGTGCCAGACAAGGGTTTACGCCCCAGATGGCACATGCCGTCAGCAAGAAGCCGACTAAAAGTTTTCTGTTCATAATCACTATTTTTATTGTTTTCTGACTGCAAAGTTACGCCAAAAATGAAATAAAACAAAAAAATCGGTGTTAAAAAGGCAATAAAATGCTTGAAAATTTGTGAGATACAAGAAAAAGTAGTAACTTTGCACCCGCTTTTCGGCGTAACCGCTGTTGTCAGGGCAGAAGAGTTGCCCAGGCCATGTTGCGCAGGAACGACAAACTATATTTAAAATTTCTATAGAAAAAATGGATTTGATTAAAGTTGCTGAAGAAGCATTTGCAACCGGCAAGAAGTTCCCTGAGTTCAAGGCAGGTGACACTATCACAGTCGCTTACAAAATCATCGAGGGTACTAAGGAGCGTATCCAGCTCTACCGTGGTGTAGTCATCAAGATTTCTGGTCACGGTGACAAGAAGCGTTTCACAGTTCGTAAGATGTCTGGTACAGTAGGTGTAGAGCGTATCTTCCCTATCGAGTCACCAGCTATCGATTCTATCGAGGTGAACAAGCGTGGTAAGGTACGTCGCGCTAAGTTGTATTACTTGCGTGCTCTTACTGGTAAGAAGGCTCGTATCGCTGAGAAGAAGACTGTAGCCAAGAGCGCTGAGTAATTTTCTTAGAGACCTATCTTAAAGAAATTAGAATGAATAAAGGGCATCTGACCTCACGGTTGGATGCCCTTTTTGCCTGTAGGATTTCTCTAAATCCACTATCTTAATGAATTAACTTTTATATCATTCAAAAATATCTTTATTCATCGCCCACACTGTAGTTCACGAGTCCATCCTCAGTGCCATGGAGGGCACCCTGGAAATCCTTCCAACTCTGAAATCCAGCCAGCAGCGCCAGTCGGTCGAGTGCTTGCGGCGATAACTTCTCCTTTCCCTTGATCACCTGCCACATATGCAGCACGTGTGCCTTGCCTAGTTTCTTCTCCAAAGCCTCAGCAAGAAGCTTCAAATCATGTTTCATTTTTATACCTTTATTATATATCCCAAATATTTCTCTAATATAACATAACTAACTGGGAGCAAAAGTAAGAAAAAGTTTTGAAACTAAGTAATTTTTCCCCAATTATTTTCACTTTCGGGGAGAAATAATTGATTTTTCTACTTTTTTCGTCATATTTTCACCCTTTTTTCTTGGAAATATGATAGATTATTCAATCATTTTTTGTATCTTTGCCACCAAATTCTAAACACATTCTAACATAAGATGAAAGAATTAGCACTTAAGTACGGATGTAATCCGAATCAGAAACCTTCTCGCATCTACATGGATGACGGAAGGGAACTGCCTATCGAAGTTATCAACGGCCGCCCTGGCTACATCAACTTCCTCGATGCCCTGAACTCTTGGCAACTGGTCAAGGAGCTCAAGGCTGCCACAGGAATGCCTGCCGCCGCTAGTTTCAAACACGTTTCACCTGCAGGTGCAGCCATCGGTCTGCCTCTGAGCGACACACTGAAGAAGATTTACTTCGTAGATGACGTCAACTTCGAACTCTCTCCATTGGCTTGCGCCTATGCCCGTGCGCGTGGTGCCGACCGCATGTGCTCTTACGGCGACTTCGTGGCGCTGAGCGATGTTTGCGACGAGGCCACTGCCCTCCTCATCAAGCGTGAGGTGAGCGACGGCGTGATAGCTCCAGGCTTCACCCCTGAGGCCATAGAGGTGCTGAAGGCAAAGAGAAAGGGCACTTACTGCGTCATCCAGATAGATCCCGACTATGTGCCAGCTCCTATCGAGCACAAGCAGGTGTTTGGCGTAACCTTTGAGCAGGGTAGAAACGAGGTGAAGCTCGACGACCCAGCTCTCTTTGAGGACATCCCAACACAGAACAAGACTTTCACTCCAGAGGCTAAGCGCGACCTCATCATCTCGCTCATCACCCTGAAGTATACCCAGAGCAACTCTGTATGCTATGTGAAGGACGGTCAGGCCATCGGTATCGGTGCCGGTCAGCAGAGCCGCATCCACTGTACTCGCCTGGCAGGAAGCAAGGCTGATGAGTGGTGGCTGCGCCAGTGTCCTAAGGTGATGAACCTGCCATTCAAGGAGAAGATTCGCCGTGCCGACCGCGACAACACCATCAATGTATACATCTCTGATGAGTGGGAGGATGTATTGCAGGACGGCGTATGGGAGCAGTTCTTCACCGAGAAGCCTGAGCCTCTGACCCGCGAGGAGAAGAAGGCTTGGATTGCACAGAACAAGGGTGTAAGCGTTGGAAGCGATGCTTTCTTCCCATTCGGCGACAACATTGAGCGTGCTCACAAGAGTGGCGTGCAGTATATCGCCGAGGCTGGCGGAAGTATCCGTGACGACAATGTCATCGATACTTGCGACAAGTACGGCATTGCCATGGCGTTCACTCACGTTCGCCTCTTCCATCATTAATTTAAGTGAAGAGTAAAGAACGAAGAGTGAAGAGTGAAGAATTTAACGGCTTTACTTATCATAAAGTTCAAAGTTCAAAATTCAAAGTTCAAAGTATATGAGTGATATAGACGATATTATCATGGGTGGCATGGTATTCAAGGGAGGAGGCGGTCAGAAGAAGACCGACGACGACAAAGTGAAGACCAAGGCCAAGAAGAAGAAATACATTACTGGAGCCCACGGTAGCGGCTCTGCCCGTCAAAAGGCGAAGTATCGCCAGCAGAGAGCTAACCGCAAGTCCCAGAGAAAATAATCATATTGGTAAAAATAGATTGTTTAGTCGGGGGATTTTTTTATACTCTCTTCCCCCGAATCCCCTTTACCGTCCGTGATGGATAGTAAAGGGGATTTCTTTTGTACACTCTGCCATTCTCTGGCAAGAGATGGGCTAATGCACGATGGCGGCATTAGCGGTAAGCGTAGTGGCAATGGCTGTCAACACGGTGATGGCTAACTGGAGCACACGCTCCCAAAAGGCTTTCTTGTTCATGTTCATATTCGGTTAATAAGTAATATTTGTAATTAGTAATTCATCCCTCAAGTTTTTAGCCCCCTCCATCTGAGGGGGCTGGATCGTTCTACAATCCTACGTTACCGCCACCAGCATCAGTGCCAGAATCGCCGGTGCCAGGGCCTGATCCACCGCCAGCGTTATCGCCGCCCTCGGTGTCGTCCACGTTGCCCTTGTCGGTAGAGGTTACCTGCTTCACAATCTTGCCGTTGCGGTCGTAGCAAGTGATGCTCACGGCGGTGTCGGCGAGCTCCTGCTTGATGGCTACGCTAGGAGTGAAGATGACTCGGCGAGCGGTGATGAGCGATGCGCTCACCTTGTTCACGTCGTCCACGGCGATGCTGCGCAGACCGAAGCGCATGGTGCCCAGACCTGGAATAGCCACAGAGTGACCCTCGGTGGCCCAAGCCACGATGACATCACCGATGGCACTGTAGGCGGCGTTCATCACTCCCTTGCTGATGCCACTGCGAAGGGCTGCCTCGGCTATCACCTTGGCCTGTGACAACTGACCGTAGAGGTCTGCCTGGAGCACATAGGCATAGCGCTTGTTTTTCTTGTCAAAAGATACGTTTCTCTCAATTGCTTTTACTCTGATTCCCATAATAGTTGTTTGGTTTAGAAATTGTTAATACTCACTTTTTTACTTACACACTTTTTGCCGCTCTTCCGTGAGGGCTGCCGGCTGATGCCCCGAACTTCCGAACTGCGGTGCAAAGGTACAACAAAAAAGGGCGATTTGTTCCATTTGTCCAACCATTTGGAGGCATTTGTCGTCTCATTTATCACAACTCTCTGATAATCAGTATAGTTTTCAATACGAGTTAAGCATATAAAAAGTCGTCGTTCAGCAGCATCCAGCAGCCCTCACATCCCAGCAATCCAGAATCACCATATTTTTGCTACGTGGCGAGGAAAAAATTATTTCTACGCCACGCAGGTAGAAATACATCGTGTGGGCGCATAAATAATAACCTGCACCGAGGGCAAGGGGGGAAAGGACTGAGGTGTGTCATGAGTGTCATGTGTCATGAGTGTCATTAAGGATTTCCCCACTCCATCTGCGGGGGGATTTCAGCCCTCTATATAAAGATAAAAATATTTTTAATCTTTATATAGAGACTTTTTTCCACACACATTTCAGGCTGAGAAGTGATGCAAGATTTCTTAATGACACTCATGACACATGACACTCATGACACACCCCCATCGGAATAGTCCGGAAATCAGCAACTTACCCCATTTTTGCCTTATGACACTCCTCAAATCAGCAAAAAAGCAACAAATATGACGATTTTTTATCTGTAAGAATATTAATCATTTCCATATCTTCAATTTGCTTTGCGAAATCTAAAGGAGTCATCTCCTTTTTATCTTGATGATTAATATCAATGCCTTTATTCACTAAATCAACAGCAATTGCATTTTCACAAGATACAATAGCTTCTTGTAGAAGATTTCTACCATACGCATTGCTATAATTTATATTTCTTACAAGTATATTTTTTTGTTCATAGATTCTCATTTCAAGAACTTTTTATTTATGATAAATCTGTATGCCTTTAACATCTGCGATACCCTCAAACATAATGGTTTCGTCATCGACTTTATTGATTTTATTTACGTATTGTCTTCCATTTATGTCATTGAGATATAAGGAATCATTTTGCAAACAATAGGTATATCTGTATAGGGTATCAGCTTGTGAGTATAATTCCACCGTACTATCATTGAAAAATTCAATCTCAGGATAATTGATCTGTCTTTCTCCACCATTCAAAGTCCAATGACCAACCAAATCCTCATTAGAGAAAAATTCGGTATTGTCTATTTTCGGAGCACTGATTGTACTAATTGAAAATAACAACCTAAGAATTAATATTGGTACTATCGGACATAGATAATAAAGCCAAGTTGCTCTTAAGTTCTTTGAAAGTTGAAACATAAATCTCAACAAAGGGAACAAGTAGATAGGATACAAGTAGATGGTTATAAGCATACCATAACGACATATTTTGTCTACATCAGAGCGAACAGGGGCATCAAAGAAGAATATAGAAACATAGCATCCCAAGGGCCATAATATCAGCGAAAATGCCATAAGTATAAAGAACACCTTCTGTAAAATAGTGGGTGTTCCTCCTAATATGCGAGCTATTAGCCCTTTATTTTGTTCTTGTTTTATTTCTTCTTTATTCATATTAAGCATCTTGGCTCGTTATTCTCGATTATCTTTCAATCCCTTTTCCAATTCCTCAATAGTCGGCATGGAAGATTTGAAGTCTTTCGGGAAGAGCTTTGACAGTTGATATTCTGATATACCCATTGGTTCTTTGTATGAATCCAAGGCGTATTTTGCCACCACATTGTCTTTGTCCTTGCAAATGAGCAAACCGATGGTAGGGTTGTCGATGTCGGTCTTGAATTGGTGGTTGATGGCAGATACATAGAAACTTAGTTGCCCCAAGAATGATGGATGGAACGACTGGGCTTTTAGCTCAATGACCACATAGGCATGGAGGTGGGCATTGTAAAACAGCAAGTCTGGGAAGAACTCCTGATGACCTACCTCCAAACGAAACTGTCTGCCCATATAAGAGAATCCCTTTCCTAGTTCCAAAAGAAAACGTGTTACATTGTTCACCAATTCTTCCTCAATGTCATGCTCGTCATATTTCTCCCTTAAGTTAAGGAAGTCCAACTGATAAGGGTCTTTGGTTATCTGTTGTGCCAAGTCGCTTTGTACAGCAGGAAGCGTAGCCTGGAAGTTGGTGATAGCCTTGCCGTCACGCTCATAAAGGTCTGTGTCAAGCCAGTTGAGCAGAACGTCACGCCCCCAATTGTTCTCCCAAGTCTTTCTTACAAAGAACAAAGCCTTATCCATATTGCCCTTGCACTTATCTATGATACGGCGATGATGGTCCCAAGGAATAAGAAAAAGCAATTTGAAATCGTCCGCAGTTTGCGGACGATTTTTACTTTGTGCTACAACTCGCTGAATATCTGCAATATACAAGTTCTCTATAAAATTGTCCGCAAGCTGCGGACAATTTGCCTGTAATGGTGCATAGAGCTTATAAAAGTAGCTCATGTACTTCAAATTAGTTGGTGAGAATCCCTTCACCCCTGGCATTTCGTTCTTCAAATCCTGACTGAGATTTTTGTAAAATCCAGAGCCATAAGTATTAGTATATTGCTTAGCTTCAATGTCTCGTCCCAACTTCCAATAGAAGTCCAACAAGTAGCCATTGGTGGCACATGACGCTTTGAGGCGATGGCTGTAGAATCGTTCCTTGAGTTCCACAAGCCAGTCCTTGTAGTCGCAATCATCATGAAGGACTACTGCTAAGTCTATATTTTTCTTTGCCATAATTCTAAAACCATTTAATGCTACAAATATAATGTTTTATCTTGATAATCAATCAGAAAAAATGAATAATTGGCATATATTGCTACTATTTAGACAAATTAAAATTATTATCTGTAAAATTGCCCGACTTAGGAGGACAATTCGTTTGTTCTTTCAAGAGTAACTTGAAAGGTTTCGAGTAACTCAAAACATACCTTGCTGTGTCTTTGTGGACACAATGTTTTGGTCTTCCAACTTTATCTCAGTCATGGCGGTAAGCTAGTCCAAGGTCAAGAACTCACGTTCCTTGTGGTCTGGATCAACGTGGTACATGGCAAACGGATTTCTCGGTATCTTGCCGTTGT
>URLG01000010.1 GCA_900548535.1 Candidatus Segatella intestinihominis
CAGACAAAACGGGAGTCAAAATGAAAACGGTTTCGTATTGATTCATACTACTTTTAAAATGATTAAATATTAATATTAAAATTTATTTGCGCTCCGCTCAAAACATGTTTTAAAACACCCTTTTCACGAATTGCGGTGCAAAAGTACGCATTTTATTTGAAATAACCAAATATTTTTTGTACTTTTGCAGAAAATAATTGTTAATAGTACAAAAAACAACCATAAAATACGATATAAGTATGGCAAAAATGAACAAAAACATCAAAAAGTCGCTTCAAGCCCTGCCTTCCATGGGCATGGCTTTCATCGTGCTGGGCGTGCTTCTGCTAGCCGCCTCTTTCGCCTTTAGCATCAAGGGCAACGTCATCCTCTTTGCAGGATTGTTCTTCATCATAGCCGGAGTGGCTGGATTTATCTATTCCATCAAAAAAGGCTAACCTCTCATCTAGGGGTTAGCCTTTTTTATGTCTCTATTCATGAGAGAGGAAGTTTCCAAAGCCTCCTTGTTATGGCTGCTTATGCCTCCTCATTAGGAGTAATCAACTTATATCCCTTGCCGTGGATATTGATAATCTCGATCTGGTCGTCGTCCTTCAAGTGCTTGCGAAGCTTGGTGATGTATACATCCATAGAGCGAGCATTGAAGTAGTTGTCATCGATCCAGATGGTCTTGAGGGCAAAGTCGCGCTGCAAGATCTCATTGGCATGAGAGCAGAGCAGTGAAAGGAGTTCATTCTCCTTGGTTGTCAACTTGGTCTGCTGGTCGCCGATGGTAAGAAGCTGTTTTTGGGTATCGAAGGTAAACTTACCGATATGATACAAGGTTGACTCCTTGGTCTTCTTGCCACGCACACGGCGAAGGATAGCCTCTACACGGAACACGAGCTCTTCCATAGAGAATGGCTTGGTGATATAATCGTCGGCACCAATCTTGAAGCCTTCGAGGATATCTTCCTTCAATGTCTTAGCTGTCAAGAAGATGATAGGCATGTCTACATTAGACTGGCGAATCTCCTGAGCCAGGGTGAAACCATCCTTCTTAGGCATCATCACATCGAGCACGGCGATGTCGAACTTGCCCTTAGAAAACTCCTTGTAACCAGCCTCTCCGTCTGGGCACAATACTGTAGCGTAACCCTTTGCCTGCAAATACTCGCGAAGCAACATACCCAAGTTCTCATCATCCTCACAAAGCAGGATCTTAATTTTCTCTTCCATATCTTTATCGATTTAATTATTAATATTCTATATTTATATTTGTAACAATTGAATTCTTCACTCTTCGTTCTTAACTCTTCACTCCCTAGTCATGTATCACTGGCAGCTTGATGGTAAAGGTTGTGCCCTTGCCCAACTCGCTATCCACCTTGATTTCGCCGTCGTGCAGGTCTACCACCTTCTTCACATACGCCAAGCCCAGTCCGAACCCCTTCACATCATGCACATTGCCTGTATGAACTCGATAGAACTTGTCGAAGATCTTCTTCAGGCTCTCCTTCTTCATGCCCAAGCCCGTATCCGTGATGGAGAGATAGAGATGCTGATCATCGTTCCAAGTCTTCATCGTGATGTTGAGTGGCTCATCTGGCTTGCGATACTTCACGGCGTTGTCCATCAGATTGAAGATGACATTCTGGAAATGAACCTCGTCTACATACAGGCTTGAGTCGATGGCCTCAATGTCGGTGTAGACCTTGCCACCCGTATGCTCCACACGGAGAGAGAATGAATGGGCGATGTTCTCCACCATCTCGTTCAGATCGAGCTGCTTCTTCTTGAACACAGCCTTCTTGCGGTCAAACATACTCATCTGCAATACCTTCTCTACCAAGAAGCGCAAGCGCTTGGACTCGTCATTGATAACCCCGCCCAAATGCTTCTGCATCTGCTCGCTCTTAGACACCGAAGGGTCATTGAGCATCTGCGCTGCCAGGCTGATGCTGGCGATAGGCGTCTTGAGCTCGTGGGTCATATTGTTGATGAAGTCGTTCTTGATCTCCGTATACCTCTTCTGTCGGAAGATGACCACGATGGTAAAGATGAAAGTAATCAGCAATACCAGCGTAAAGATGATGCTCGGTATCATGAAGCGCACACTGGAGAAGATGTAGCTGTTCATATCTGGGAAGTGTACCTTCACTACACCCATCTTAGACTGTGGGTCGTTGCGGAAGAGCACCTGCGAATAGCTGTACTCCTCGCCCTCGTCGCTATAGTCTGGGCAACGGTAAACCTCTCGCCCATCCTGTGTGGTCACGGTGAAATGATAAGGTATGTTGATACCATTGTTCATCATCTCAGCCTTGAGGTCCTGATCCAGCTGCTTGAAGTTGATACGTTCCTTCAGAGGCTTGTCGGATGCCGAATAGAGGATAGAGTAAACCACCTCATCCAGCAGCGCTTTCTGATATACATACCTATTCTTCACTATCTCCTGGAGCGACTTCTGCGTCTCACTGATCGAATTCTTGTCGCTGCGCAGTATCATTGCCTTTGGCATATTGCCAGGATTGGTGGCTAGCGTCTTGAGTTCGAAAGTAGAATACGTGGCTTTCGCCTTATCAGGATTGTCCTTGTGCGCCTTTCGCTCAGTCTCGTTGACATCTTTTTCGAGATAGCGCAAAGTCTCGTTAAGCTCCAAGTTTCTTGAAGCTTGATATAGGGCTCTGTTGACCGACTCGTCAAACTGTTCCTTCTTCATCTCCACCATCTCCTGAATGTAGCTAAGCTGCAAGAAGAGCAGGGCAAGGAACGAAAAGCCCATGATAATGGCTATGGTCCAAATCGTTTTCTTTTTCATGGTGGCAAAGATAGGAATTTTCTTAATCAGTTAACACAAAATAGTTAATAATTTGAGTGGTTTTTAGTCACATTAACATAAAAACAAAAAGTTAATTACAAATACAAAATCATCTTATCCGTAAGAAGACAAAAAAGCGAGAGGAGTGTACATATCACATGCACACTCCCCTCTGTTGTTCATATCAACATAAAATTTTTATTTTTAGTATAAGAGAGTCTATTTGATTTCTTACTCATCCTCCTTAGCCAGCTCAGCCTCGTGCTCAGCTATCAACTTGCCCTGGATATCTGTAGGCACAAGCTCGTAGCTAGCAAACTTGGTGGTGAACGAAGCTCTACCACCGGTAAGTGAGCTGAGAGAGATTGAGTAATTAGCAAGTTCCTTCAATGGAATCTTGGCACTCAACTTCTGATAGCCAGCCTCTGAGTCCATACCCATGATGAGGGCACGGCGTCCCTGAAGGTCGCTCATCACATCGCCCATATAGTCGGCAGGTACATAGACCTCCAAATCATAGATAGGCTCCAAGATCTTAGGACCAGCCTGCTTGAAGGCATCGCTGAATGCATGGCGAGCAGCCAACATGAATGAAAGCTCGTTGCTATCTACTGGGTGCATCTTGCCATCATATACGATGACGCGTACATCACGGGCATAACTACCAGTGAGAGGTCCGTGCTCCATACAGTCCATGATGCCCTTGAGGATAGCAGGCATAAATCGAGCATCGATGGCTCCACCAACCACAGAGTTGAGGAATACCAACTTGCCACCCCACTCCAGGTCTACCTCCTCACGGCTCTTGATGTTCATCTTGAACTCCTGACCATTGAAGTTGAATGATGTTGGGTCTGGCATACCCTCTGCGTATGGCTCCACGATGAGATGTACCTCACCAAACTGTCCGGCACCACCACTCTGTTTCTTATGGCGATACTCAGCACGAGCCTTCTTAGTGATGGTCTCACGATATGGGATGCGTGGCTCCTCGAAGGTAATATTGAGTTTCTCATTGTTCTCCAAACGCCACTTCAATGTACGCAAGTGGAACTCACCCTGACCACGAACGATAACCTGTCGCAACTCCTTGCTCTGCTCCACAACCCATGTAGGGTCTTCCTGGCGCATCTTCAAGAGGGCAGCCATCAGCTTCTCTGTATCCTGGGCATTGGCAGCCTTGATGGCACGAGAATACTTAGGGTTAGGATACTTGATGAAGTCGAAACGCCACTCAGCGCCCTTACCATTCAGGGTATTGCCTGTCTTCACATCCTTCATCTTCACCGTACAGCCGATATCACCAGCATTCAACTGCTCCACAGGTACACGGTTGGCACCAGCGCAAGCATATATCTGTCCGATGCGCTCCTTAGAGCCACGGTCGGCATTGGTCAGGTCATCGCCACTCTTGATAGAGCCGCTCATCACCTTGAAGTAACTTACCTCACCGATATGAGGCTCCAAGCCTGTCTTGAAGAAGTAAATGCTCTCAGGGCCATTGCTATCTGGTGTGATTTCCTCACCACGCGTATTGTGCAACTTAGGCATCTCGCTAACGAAAGGAACGACATTGCCCAAGAACTCCATCAATCTGTGAACACCCATTGACTTGCCTGCGCAAACGCAGAACACTGGGAAGATGCTACGGGCAACCAATCCCTTGCGGATACCCTCACGGAGCTCATCCTCGGTCAAGCTCTCGCTCTCGAAGAACTTCTCCATCAAACCCTCATCATTCTCGGCAGCAGCCTCCACGAGAGCCTTGTGCAATTCCATTGCCTTCTCCATTTCCTCCTCAGGAATATCCTCGATGATAGGAGCACCGCCTTCTGGTTTCCAAGAATATTTCTTCATCAGTAAGACGTCAATGAGAGCATTGAAGCCGGGACCAGTCTCGATAGGATATTGTATCTGCACACACTTAGTACCATAGATGTCCTTCATCGTGGCGATGAGGTTGTCAAAGTCACACTTGTCTGAGTCAAGCTGGTTGACGAGGAATATGACAGGCTTGCCCAACTTCTCGGTATAACGGAAGTTGTTCTGCGTGCCTACCTCTGGACCATATTGACCATTGATAAGGATCACTGCCTGGTCGGTCACGTTGAGTGATGTAATGGCACCACCCACGAAATCGTCGCTACCAGGACAGTCGATGATATTGAGCTTCTTGTTGTTCCACTCTACATGAAAAACTGTAGGGAACACCGAGTAGCCATATTCCAACTCTACTGGGAAGTAGTCGCTCACCGTATTCTTCGCTTCTACAGAGCCTCTACGCTTGATAACGCCTGCTTCAAATAACATACTCTCGGCAAGTGTAGTCTTGCCGCTACCCGCACTGCCCAAGAGTGCGATGTTCTTAATCTCATTTGTCTGATATACTCTCATGACGCTTATAGATTTTAGGGTTATACCTTATATTGTTAGTTGTTGTTTTACCCTCGAATCTTTCGATTCTTAGGTTTTATGCTACTAAGGTACGCTTTTTTGGGCACATCACCAAACTTTTTGCGCAAAAACCATTGATATTTTAAAAGATATTAGTACTTTTGCACATTATTAAATCAAATATACTCCCTTACACCTTATTATATATAGGGAGCGGGAAAACAAAGATTAGACATTCCGAGAATTTATGGCAGGACTATACATACATATCCCATTCTGCAAGAGCCGCTGCATCTATTGCGGCTTCTACAGCACAGTATTGCTCAAAGAAAGAGAGCAATATACCGATGCCCTATGCCGAGAGATGGAGGCAAGACCTGCCATCACAGCTTTGGGCGCCAACTACCCCATCCGCACCATCTATCTGGGTGGCGGCACCCCCAGCATGCTGACACGAGAGCAACTCATCAAGCTCTTCCAGGGCATAGAGAAGAACTATGCCCACTTCTTCCCAGCCTCCTCCAACTGCAAGAACCCTTACGAGGGGATGGAGATCACGATGGAATGCAATCCCGACGATGTAGACGAAGACTTTTGCGAAACCCTGCGACTCCTCCCCATCAATCGCATCAGCATGGGAGTCCAGACCTTCGACGACCATCGCCTTGAATTTCTGCACCGTCGCCACAAAGCTAAGGATGTGAAGAATGCCGTAAGGCAATTAAGAGCCATCGGCATCCAGAACATCAGCATCGACCTCATGTTTGGATTTCCCCACGAGACATTGGCTGATTGGGAAAAAGACCTCACCGAAGCCATCTGCCTAGGCGTGGAACATCTATCTGCCTACAGCCTGATGTACGAAGAGGGCACCGCACTCTACAAGATGCTAGAAGCTGGAAAGGTAGCAGAGATAGACGAGGAAACGAGCCGCAAGATGTACGATACGCTCATAGACCAGCTCACCGCCGCAGGCTATGAGCACTATGAGATTAGCAACTTTGCCAAGCCTGGCTATCGCTCACGCCACAACAGCAGCTACTGGCACGAAGAACCCTATATCGGACTAGGCGCCGCCGCCCACTCCTATCATAGAGGCAAAGAGGTGAAGCGCAGTTGGAATATAGAGAAGATCAGCGAATACACCCAGTATTACAACCAACCCAAGACTTCCCAGATTTCATCCATCTGTGGCAGCGAGACCCTGGATGCCGTTGAGCAGTACAACGACCTCATCACCACCGCCCTGCGCACCAAGGACGGCATAGACTTGGCGCATGTAAGAAAAGAATTTGGCCCAGAGAAAGCTGACCAGATGCTGCAAGAGGCCAAGATACACATCAACAGAGGATTGATGCAGATACAGGATGAGCATCTATCCCTCACCCGAGAAGGGCTATACATCTCAGACGACGTGATGAGCGACTTCATCTTGGTATAAAAGCAAAAATGGAGTTATGAGTATTATACCCACAACTCCATTTTTGCTAATCCATATTTCTGATAGCGCTCATAATAAAACTTCTTAATAACCTCAAGCGCCTGAATAGTAGTCTTTTTCTTTTGCAACCTTGGTTTCAGCATCTGCAACAAGGCAAAACTCACTACTACGACGAGCAAGACAATGCCCCACGACAGTATTTCGCTATCAAGATGCAGGTTAGGCTGCAAAACGATGCCCAATGCTATCGGTATGACAAAACACGCCCAGTCCATCGGAGTATCCAGTCGAGTCGATTCAAGATATTCATCTCTCAGCTCCTTGGGTGCATTCAGAATCAAGCGCTTTTGATGCTTCTTCCAATAATCTTCAAATTCTTTTTCCATTAATATACTTTCTAGAATTTAATAGTTCTTTTTATTTAATAGTTTTTTTACTTATACTCTAACATCTTTTCGTATGCAAAGTTAGTGCATTAAACCGAGATTGGCAAATTTACCCCCCCATATTGTCTAAATTTAACACTTATTACGTAAAAAAGTAATTTTGCTCCCCATTTGGGCATTTTTAGATAAAAATAAGTGATAAAACGAACATCATTTTTCAGAAAAAATAAGTAACTTTGCAGCCGAATTTGAAAATTTAGGATAAAGACAAATGCAGAATCAATTTTCTCGTACACAACTCTTGATGGGCAAACCAGCCATCAACACCCTGATGGGCAGTCGCATAGCCGTATTTGGCGTAGGCGGCGTGGGTGGATATGTAGTAGAAGCACTGGTGCGTAGCGGTGTGGGCGAAATAGACCTCATCGACGATGACCGCGTGTGCCTCACCAATGTTAACAGACAAGTCATCGCTACGCTCAGCACCGTAGGCAAACACAAGGTAGACGTGTGCGAGGAGCGCATCCACAACATCAATCGCAGATGCATCGTACACAAATATCAGATGTTCTATCTGCCTGAGTTTGCAGATGTTATCGACATCTCCAAGTTTGATTACGTGGTGGATTGCATCGATACCGTGAAGGCGAAGCTCGACCTCATCAAGCGTTGCCACGACCTGAAGGTGCCTATCATCTCCTGCATGGGCGCGGCCAACAAGATGGATGCCACTGCCTTCAAGGTAACCGACATCAACAAGACCCAGATGGACCCACTAGCCAAGGTGATACGCAAGAAACTGCGCAAGATGGGCATCCGCAAACTAAAGGTGGTATACAGCGAGGAGGAGCCACTGCGCCCTATCGACGACCCAGACATCAGTTGCCAATTCCACTGCATCTGCCCTAACAAGGACATGCGCAAGTGTACCGACCGCCGAGACATCCCTGCCAGCAATGCCTTTGTTCCTGCCGCAGCTGGATTGATTTGCGGTGGCGAGGTAATCAAGGACCTTATTCGCATGGCAGGCACTTGGCGCCTCACCCCTGAGATGATAGCAGAGAATCCGGAGGCAAAGGTTGCCGCGGAGAAGGCTGCCGAGAAAGCCGCTGCTCACCAAGAGAAATACAAGGAGATGGCACTAGCCAAGAAGAACGGCACATGGGTGGATGATACCGTAAGAATGAAACTGCCAGAAGGTTTTTAATCTTCACTTCTCTAGTTACTCCTAAGAAAGGAACTAAACCTATCATAACAAAAAAAAGCTCAGTTCGCAGTAGAACTGAGCTTTTTTGTTATGTAGCATAATTATGACTTATCTTTCATTCAGCGGAGTATAATCCAACTCGCCCAGAATGTTCTTGTAAGCAGGACGGATGATGCGACGACCCTCGAAGTTCAATTCCTCAATGCGGTGCGCAGTCCAACCCACGATACGAGCCATGGCGAAGATTGGAGTATAAATCTCCTGTGGCAATCCTATCATCTCATAGATAAAGCCACTGTAGAAGTCGAGGTTGGCACAAGCAGGCTTGCTACCGCCACGATGCTCCTGGAGGCACTTGATGCCCTCCTGCTCAATGAGCTTCAAGAACTCATACTCATCCTCTCTGCCCTTCTCCTTGGCCAGTTCGCCAGCCAACTTCTTCAGCTCCACGGCACGTGGGTCGCTCAGGGTATATACGGCATGACCGATACCATAGATAAGACCGGTCTTATCGTAAGCTTCCTTATTGAGCATTCGCTTCAGATAGATGTCCAGTTCATTGACGTTCTTCCAGTCCTTGATGGCTTCCTTCAGGTGATGGAACATATTGATAACCTTGATGTTGGCACCACCATGGAGAGGACCTTTCAAACTACCGATACCTGCAGCAATAGAGCTGTAAGTATCTGTACGAGTGGAAGATGTGACACGTACAGTGAAAGTAGAGTTGTTACCACCACCATGCTCTGCCTGGATAATCAGGAGCAAATCGAGCATACGGGCATCAAGCTCAGAATAGTTCTCGTGCTTCATCATATAGAGGAAGTTCTCGGCGATAGAGAGGTTCTCACGAGGGTGGCGGATATGCAAACTTCTACCCTGCACGGAATGACGATAGATGTTGTAAGCGTAGGCGATGATGGTAGGGAACTTGGCTATCAGCTCAATGCTCTGACGCATCAAGTTGTCGCGGCTGATATCATCAGGATTAGGATCGAAGGTGTACATTTCGAGCACACAACGAGCCAGGATGTTCATGATGTTGCTACCCTCCAACTCAATGATATGGGTGATGGTACGGTGGTCAAGCGGCATGTTGTCATTCAAGAGTTCCTTGAAGGCATCCAGTTCCTCCTTGTCAGGCAGCTGACCAGAGAGCAGCAGGAATGCCACCTCCTCGAAACCGAAACGCTTCTCCTTCAAGAGAGGAGTTACCAAGTCGTCCAGCTCATAGCCACGATAGTAAAGCTTACCCTCCGTAGGGCACAACTTGCCATCGGCATCACGCTCATAACCTACTACATTACCGATATTAGTAAGACCAACCAACACACCAGAGCCATCCTCATTACGAAGTCCACGCTTTACATTGAACTTCTTGAATGCCTCCTTATCTATCTTGCATGAGTTCTTAACCTCATCGCTTAGCTTGTATATCAAATATTCCTTATTCATGTTTCAATGTACAATGTATAATTTATAATGTATAATTACAAGATTGCTCCTTTTGTAAATTATACATTATAAATTGTAAATTATTAATTTTTCTTCGCTGCATAGTTGAGGGCAGAACCTGCCTTAAACCATGCTATCTGTGTATCATTATAGGTATGCTCCACCTCAAAACTATCCTCAGAACCATCCTCGTGCTTCAGGGTAACGGTGAGTTTGCTACCAGGAGCGAAGTCTTTCAGACCTGTCAGTGAGATGCGGTCATCCTCCTGTACCTTATTATAATCGTCCTTGTTGCAGAAGGTAAGGGCTAACATGCCCTGCTTCTTCAAGTTGGTCTCGTGGATACGGGCAAAACTCTTGGCAAGAATCACCTTCACATTGAGGAAGCGTGGCTCCATGGCTGCATGCTCACGAGATGAACCTTCGCCATAGTTATCCTCGGCTACCACGATGCTGCTGAGACCTTTTTCCTTATAGCTCTTGGCTGCGGTAGAAACCTCCTCATACTTGCCACAAACCTGACATTTTACCTTGTTGCTCTCGCCATTGAAGGCATTCACGGCACCCATCAAGAGGTTGTCGGAAATGTTCTGCAAATGGCCACGGAACTTCAACCAAGGACCCGCCATAGAGATGTGGTCGGTGGTACACTTGCCCTGTGTCTTGATGAGCAAAGGTATGTCTATCAAGTCCTTGCCATCCCATGGAGCAAATGGAGCGAGCTTCTGGAGACGGTTGCTATCTGGAGCTATCACTACCTCCACATTGGCATTTTCCTCGCTTGGTGCGATAAAGCCCTTGTCCTCTACGGAAAATCCCTTAGGAGGGAATGTGAAACCAGTAGGTGCATCGAGCTTCACGCTGTTGCCTTCCTTATCCAAGAGGGTGTCGGTGGCAGGATTGAAGTCCAATCTGCCCGCGATGGTCAAAGCCACTGTCAACTCAGGGCTGCCAATGAAGGCGTATGTATTAGGGTTGCCATCAGCACGACGGCGGAAGTTGCGGTTGAATGAAGTGACGATGGCATTCTTGCGATTATTGTCATCCGTATGGCGCTTCCACTGTCCGATACAAGGTCCGCAGGCATTGGTCATAATCAAGGCACCAATCTTCTTGAAGTCGTCAAGGATGCCATCACGCTCTGCTGTATAGCGAATCTGTTCAGAACCAGGGTTGATGATGAGCTGTCCCTTTACCTCGATGCCCTTCTCGTAAGCCTGGCGAGCGATGCTTGCCGCACGCGCCAAATCCTGGTAAGAAGAGTTGGTACAGCTACCTACCAAGCCTACCTCCACTACCATAGGATAGTCATTGGCAGGACCCTTAGCCTTCATGTGAGAGATAGGGGTGGCTGCATCTGGTGTGAAAGGACCATTGAGATGTGGCTCAACCTTAGAGAGGTCAATCTCCACGATTTGGTCGTAGAAAGCAGATGGATTAGCAAGCACCTCATCATCGGCACGAAGTTCGTCTGCATTCTGCTGAGCCAAGACGGCGATTTCCTCACGTCCCGTCTTGCGGAGATATTCGTCGGCATTCTCATCAAATGGGAAGATAGAGCAGGTAGCGCCCAGCTCGGCACCCATGTTACAGATGGTAGCCTTGCCCGTAGTGGAGATGCTATCCAAGCCCTCGCCAAAGTATTCGAGGATGGCATTGGTACCACCCTTCACTGTGAGGATACCGAGGATTTCGAGAATCACATCCTTAGGAGTAGCCCAACCAGAGAGCTTGCCCGTGAGATGTACACCGATGAGGCGAGGCATCTTGAGCTCCCAAGGCTGACCTGTCAATACATCCACAGCATCAGCACCACCTACGCCCACGGCAACCATACCGAGACCACCCGCATTAGGGGTATGAGAATCAGTACCAACCATCATACCACCAGGGAAAGCATAGTTTTCCAATACCACCTGGTGGATGATGCCTGCTCCTGGACCCCAAAAGCCAATATGATATTTCTGAGAGACAGACTTCAAGAAATCGTATACCTCTTTATTGGTCTTGCATGCCTCAGGCAGGTCTTGTGTGGCACCCACATCGGCACGAATCAAGTGATCGCAATGTACTGACGCAGGCACAGCCACCTTATCCTTACCAGCGTTCATAAACTGAAGCAGCGCCATCTGTGCGGTGGCATCCTGCATAGCAACACGGTTAGGGCGGAAGTCGACATACTCTACACCTCTTTTATATGGGCGCAACTCAGCCGGCTCGAAAAGATGCGCAAAGAGCACCTTCTCAGCAAAAGTGAGAGGTCGTTTCACTGTGGCCTTAGCCTGTTTTACACTTTCCGAATACGAAGCATAAAAGCTTCTCAGCATTTCAATGTCCAGTATCATCTTATTCACTAAAAATTTAATTAATTATGCACTCTTTCGAGTAATTTGTTTGCAAATATACGACTTTTTCTGCAAATAGTAGCACATTTTCCCAAATATTTATCATTTTGCTATTAAATTTCTTTATTTTTGATAAATTTGTTGCATATTTATGCGTTTTAGAACGTTTTTAAAGAAAAAATAAAGAAATTCTGGAAAACATTTGGCACTATGCGGTAATTTTATTAATTTTGCACCATATATGAGAATAGATATTATCACAGTACTACCAGAGATGCTGGAAGGATTCTTCAATGAATCCATCCTAGCAAGAGCGCAGAAGAAGGGTCTCGCAGAGATTCATCTCCATAACCTGCGCGACTATACATTAGATAAATGGAAGAGAGTGGACGACTACCCATACGGCGGAAGTGCCGGCATGGTGATGCAATGCGAACCTATCGACAGATGCATCACTGCCCTGAAAGCCGAAAGAGAATATGACGATGTGATCTATGTATCGCCCGACGGCGAGACTTTCAACCAGAAGATAGCCAACGAGATGTCGATGCAGGGCAACCTCATTATCCTCTGCGGTCACTACAAAGGCATAGACCAGCGTGTGAGAGACCACCTCATCACCCGTGAAATCAGCGTGGGCGACTACGTGCTGACCGGAGGCGAACTGGCAGCAGCCATCATCAGCGATGCCGTGATCCGCTTGGTACCTGGAGTCATCAGCGATGAGCAGAGCGCCCTCTCCGACTGTTTCCAAGACGACATTCTGGCGGCACCTATCTACACTCGACCAGCCGACTACAAGGGATGGAAAGTACCAGAGATACTGCTGAGCGGCAACGAGGCCAAGATAAGACAATGGGAATTTGACCAAGCCATGGAACGAACCAAGAGGCTCAGACCAGACTTGCTACAAGAATAAACATCTAAAACAATACAATTATGGCAAATTATTTAGCTAGACCACAAGTTGGATTCTTGGATGCCTGCAAACTGGCCATCCAAAAGTGTGTAACCTTTACAGGTAGAACTCGCCGCTCAGAGTTTTGGTGGGCAACATTGGGACTTTGCATCATCAACCTGCTCCTGTCATGGATTCCACTCGTAAGCACTGTGGTGAGCCTGTTTATCACCCTGGTAAGCCTATCGCTCTGTTTTCGCCGTTTGCATGACACCAACCATAGCGGCTGGCTAGTTATCGCCAACTTCGCCTGTGGCTTCGTAGGCGTCGGCATCATCTTCATAGGTGCCATCGTAGGAGGCCTTTCCTTTGCCGACCTGAGCGAAGGTGAAGAATACCTGGCAGAGAATCTCAGTACAGCCTTGATGGGAGTATCCGCTATATATATAATAATAGGTGGACTTCTGGTATTGGCTTCAGGTATCCTTCAGCTTGTCATCCTCGTATTCTGCTGCATCGACTCAGACATACAAGCCAACAAGTATGGCGAAAGCCCTAAGTACTACTTGGAAGAGACTGAACAAAACGAATCTATATAATTTTCTTGCAGAAGGCTTCGCCCAGTGCGAAGCCTTCTTCGTATAGACGCTCCAGCTTGGCCGTATCCTTCTCTATGCGCCCCACTTCCAGAGGGCGGATAGGACGAATGCAGGTTATCTTGCCCGCAGCCTCCAAGTCATCTATCAGCTGTATCTGCTCATTGTAGGAACGATGGCGATGACTCAATGCCACACGCAAGCGAGGATAGTTCTTATATAAATAAGGTAGCTTGCGGTCCTTGCCCGTATCTCGCCAACCCTTGTTGCGAGTCAGGATCACTACATTATGCTCATGCCCCGTCTCTATGGCTCGCATCACCGGTATGCTGTCAGCTATACCGCCATCCAGCATCGGGATGCCATCCACATCCACTATCTTGCTCACGTATGGCAAGCTGCTAGAGGCACGAACGATGTCAAGGGCACGCTGGCGGTCATGAGTCTCCTTCAGATACATCGGCTGCCCCGTAAGACAATTGGTGGTAACCATCTCAAAACGATCCGCATATTTAAAATAGGTATCAAAATCGAACGGCAAAAGCTGATTAGGAAACTTATCATACAGAAGCTTGCGATCAAAGATGCACCCCTGGGTAACCAGATGGCGAATGCCTATATACTGATAACGAGCTAAATAATCAATATTGGAAATTCGAGCACGACGAGGCTGACGACTCATATACGACATGCCATTGCAGGCACCCGCCGACACAGCCACCACGTATGGGAAATAAACATCATATTTCATGAAGGCATCCAGCACGCCACTGGTAAACACGCCACGCATGCCACCGCCCTCCAATACCAATCCTGTATTCTTATCCAATTTCATAACTTTTACCTTGATACTGCTTTTTTCTTATCATTTCGCACTCATCAGAAGTCATTTTCTTACGATTTTCTCCCGAAAAAGTGCGTTTTTATATTAATTATTTATAAATTCACATGAATTATTCAATTTTGATTGCAAAGATAATACATTTTTGGGAAATAATTGCTAACTTTGCACCAAAATAAAATAAAAAACTAAAAATATGTTTAGCAAAGATACATATATCAGCCGCAGACAAGAACTCAAGAAGCTTGTAAAAAGCGGTGTAATTATACTCTTCGGAAACAACAACTCACCTTGCAATTTCCCAAACAACGGATATTACCCATTCCGACAGGACTCTACTTTCCTGTACTATTTCGGACAGCAGAGAGACGGACTGGTAGGTGTGATAGATATAGACAATGACATCGAGACCCTGGTGGGCGATGACATTGACCTCGTAGACATTGTATGGTATGGAAGCGTGGATAGCGTACACGACTTGGCTGAGCAAGTAGGCGTTCACAACAGTGCCCCAATGAAGAGCCTGAAGACTATCTGCAATGACGCTATGTCCAAGAAGCGCAAGATTCACTTCTTGCCTCCTTATCGACACGACATCAAGATACAGGTGTTCGACCTCTTGGGCATCCACCCTAACCAGCAGAAGGACGAGGCTTCCATGGACTTGATCAAGGCGGTAGTGAAAATGCGCTCTACCAAGACTCCTGAGGAAATAGAGGAGCTGGAGCGTGCAGCAGTCATCGGATACAAGATGCACACCACTGCCATGAAGTTGGTTCGTCCAGGAGTAACAGAGAAATATGTAGCCGGACAGCTCACTGGTATCGCAGAATCTTACGGTGCCATGGTAAGTTTCCCTACCATCTTCAGCCAGCACGGTGAGATACAGCATGGCTATCCATCCATGAACAAGCTGGAAGAAGGCAGACTGGCTCTTTGCGACGCAGGTGCAGAAACTATCAATAACTACTGCTCTGACAACACGCGCACCATGCCTGTGAGTGGCAAGTTCACTCAGCGCCAGTTGGAAATCTACAGCATCGTAGAAGCCTGCCACGACTATGCATTGGAAGTGGCAAAGCCAGGCGTGAAGTGGGCTGACGTTCACTTTGCAATATGCCGCTTGCTCTTTGACCGCATGAAGGAACTCGGACTGGCCAAGGGCGACACCGAAGAGGCTGTGAAAGCTGGTGCCCACGCCATGTTCTTGCCTCACGGACTGGGGCACATGATGGGTATGGACGTACACGACATGGAGAACCTGGACCAGATCAACGTAGGTTTTGACGAGGAAGTGCGCCCTAACTTGGAGCAATTCGGAACCAACTGCCTGCGCATGGGTCGCCGTCTACAAGAAGGATTCGTGGTAACAGATGAGCCTGGAGTTTACTTCATCCCAGCCCTGATAGACGACTGGAAGGCATCTGGTCACTGCGCTGAGTTCCTCAACTTTGACAAGATTGAGACATACAAGGACTTTGGCGGTATCCGCATCGAGGATGATGTGCTCATCACCAAGGACGGTTGCCGATTTCTGGGCAAGGACAGAATCCCTTATCATCCAAAGGATGTAGAGGAATATATGGCAGCCAACAGATAACTTTATCTGAGAGATATAAGAAGAAAACAACATTATTAATATAAAGAGAAAAAAATTCATGAAGAAATCTATGATTGTTGCAGCCATGATTGCCATGGTTGCTGCAGGTGCAAATGCAAAGACAGCTGCCGATTCAGCAGCCATCGCTAAGAACAAGCCTGTGTTCACAGTGGTTAAGCAGAACCCTATCACAAGTATCAAGGACCAGAACCGCAGCGGTACGTGCTGGGCATATTCTACCTTGAGCTTCTTCGAGAGCGAGATTTTGAAGAATACAGGCAAGACATACAACTTGAGCGAGATGTTCGTAGCCAACAAGACATATATGGACCGCGCCACAATGGCTGTAAGAATGCACGGCGACGTAAGCTTCTCACAGGGTGGTAGCGCATACGATGTGCTCTACGCTTTGCAGCACTATGGCATCGTACCAGAGACAGCTATGCCAGCTCCAGGTACATTGACCGGCGACTCTTTGGCTAACTTCGGTGAGTTCTTCGACGTGATGACTCCATACGTAGAGGCTGTGGCTAAGAGCAAGGCAAGCAAGATTTCCCCAGCATGGAAGAGTGGTCTCCAGGGCATCATCGATTCATACATCGGCAATGCTCCTGAGAAGTTTACATACCAGGGCAAGCAGTATACTCCACAGTCATTCTGCCAGAGCCTCGGCTTGAATCTCGATGACTATGTTACCATCACCAGCTACACCCACCACCCTATGTGGAGCAAATTTGCTGTTGAGGTACAGGACAACTGGCGCTGGCCTTTGAGTTACAATGTGCCAATGGAAGACCTCTGCAAGATTATCGACAACGCCGTAAACAATGGCTACACTGTAGCTTGGGGCGGTGACGTAACAGAGGATGGCTTCACACGCAAGGGTCTCGGTATCGCTTACGATGTAAAGAAGGTTCGCTCTATGGCAGGTACAGACGCTGACCACTGGTTCAAGCTCTCTAAGAACGAGAAGAAAGAGAAGTTTGACTCACTCGGCGTAAACGCTCCTGAGATTGTTCCTACACAGCAGATGCGTCAGGATGCCTTCGACAACTGGGAGACTACCGATGACCACGGTATGCACATCTATGGTATCGCTAAGGACCAGAACGGCAAGGAGTACTACATGGTAAAGAACTCTTGGGGCGAGTATGGCGACTA
Source organism: Candidatus Segatella intestinihominis (assembly GCA_900548535.1). Taxonomy (GTDB): domain Bacteria; phylum Bacteroidota; class Bacteroidia; order Bacteroidales; family Bacteroidaceae; genus Prevotella; species Prevotella intestinihominis. The sequence goes on from URLG01000010.1 coordinate 17,125, forward strand.
CAAGGGCACATGGTATATGACCAAGGCTTTCGTAGCTTACAAGACTATGGACTTCATGGTTAACAAGAACGCCATCCCTAAGGATATCCGCAAGAAGCTCGGTATCTAATCTTTTTAGAACTATAATAAAAAACATGATAGAGGGTGTGCTACACAAGCTGTAGCACACCCTTATTGTTTTTTCTTATTGAATTTTGCGAAATACCCTTCACTCTTCACCAACAGCAATTAATCACTTACATATCAACTACTTACACAGGTGAAGAGACATTTTGCCTCTTCACCCACTCTTCACCACCCTTCACCCTCCGAATTATGGGCAGCAGAAGGTGAAGAGTGGGTGAAGAGAGGGTGAAGAGCTGAGCCCACTCTTCACCTCTCGGAATGCCGATAAACACAGGGGATTCGAGAGGAAAGGTGAAGAGTGAAGGGCAAAACGTAAATTGAATCAACAAACTCTTAGGCATGTGAACCATTTGCCACTGTCAAGATACTAACCACCCCTGACAGCCCCCTGTAACCTATGCCGCCAGTATGCAGTCCCAGTACTGCAAGCCACTGTCCAAGCCCAGACCATAGGCAGTAACTAGTTAATTGCACTCCGTTAAAGCCTAGCCCACGCATAATATGACCTTTGCAGCTCCCTTTCCCCTCATCATTTCGTGGTATTTTTACCTAGATTTACCTTTTCCTATACATTATTTTGTTATTTAGCATTAAAACCTTTCCGTTTGTCATTTTATTTTCGTAACTTTGGGGGCAGAAATAAAAAATAATTAAAATGCATTTTAAATGGAATTACGAAGAACCTACACCAGAGCTGCAAAAATCGGCTAAAGAATTAGCCGATAAGCTAAGCATCAGCCCTATCCTGGCAAAGCTTCTCATCCATCGAGGCATTACTACCGAGTCGGCAGCCAAGCGATTCTTCAGACCGCAGCTGTCTGATCTCATCAATCCATTCTTGATGAAAGACATGGACATAGCCGTAGACCGCCTCAATGATGCCATGGGACGCAAGGAGCGCATACTCGTATATGGCGACTATGACGTGGACGGATGCACGGCGGTGGCATTGGTGTATAGATTTCTGCAGCAATTCTATTCCAACATCGACTACTACATCCCAGACCGCTATGATGAGGGCTATGGAGTAAGCAAGAAAGGAATAGACTTTGCCAACGAAACGGGAGTAAAACTCATCATTATCCTGGATTGCGGCATCAAGGCTATCCAGGAGATAGAATATGCCAAGAGCCTTGGCATAGACTTCATTATCTGTGATCATCACGTGCCCGATGACGTGATGCCACCCGCTGTGGCCATACTCAATCCTAAGCGCCCTGATGATCCTTTCCCTTTCAAGCATCTCTGCGGATGCGGAGTGGGATTTAAGTTTATGCAAGCTTTTGCCAAAAATAATGGCATTCCTTTCTCTAGGTTAATTCCGCTGCTGGATTTCTGTGCGGTGAGCATCGCTGCCGACATTGTGCCTGTGGTGGATGAGAACAGAATCTTAGCTTTCCACGGACTCAAGCAGCTCAACACCAACCCAAGCATCGGACTCAAATCCATCATAGACATCTGTGGGCTCAACGGAAGAGAAATCTCCATGAGCGACATCGTCTTTAAGATAGGTCCACGCATCAATGCATCGGGACGTATGGAAAATGGCAAACTGAGCGTAGACCTGCTCGTGGAGCGCGACTTCGGCTCTGCCCTTCGCATGGCTCGCCACATCAATGAATACAACGAGCAGCGCAAAGACATAGACAAGCAGATGACGGAGGAAGCCAACACCATCGTATCTAGACTGGAAAGCCAGAAACATAATTCTAGCATCGTGCTCTATGACGAAGGTTGGAAGAAGGGAGTCATAGGCATCGTAGCCTCCAGACTTACCGAAATCTACTTCCGCCCCACCGTGGTACTGACCCGAGAAGGCGATATGGCTACGGGATCGGCTCGCAGCGTAACGGGCTTTGATGTCTACTCAGCCATCAAGAGTTGCAGAGACTTGCTGGTCAATTTCGGTGGTCATACCTATGCAGCAGGTCTCACCCTGAGATGGGAGCATGTGAAAGAGTTCAGAGATAGATTTCAGAAATATGTGGAAGAGCATATCTCACCGGAACAGACTGAGGCTTTGCTCAATATCGATGCGGTCATCGACTTCAAGGACATCACGCCTCACCTGCATGCCGACCTGAAGAAATTCTCACCTTTCGGCCCTTGCAACCCTAAGCCTATCTTCTGCACCAGACGAGTATATGACTATGGAACAAGCAAGGTGGTGGGCAGGGAGCAAGAGCACATCAAGCTGGAATTGGTAGACTCCAAATCTAGCAATGTGGTCAATGGCATAGCCTTCGGCCAGAGTGCGGCTGCCCGATACATCAAGAGCAAACGCAGCTTTGACATCGTCTATACGATAGAAGACAATATCTTCAAAAAGACGCAAGTACAATTGCAGATAGAAGATATTCGCCCTAACAACGAGTAAAGAGTAGGAAAAACTCCTAACTCCTAACTCCTAACTCCTAACTCCTAACTTTAAGATGGCAGATCAATATCAAGAGATATTACAGAAATACTGGGGGTATCCTGACTTCCGTGGCATACAGCGAGAAATCATCGAGAGTATAGCCAGCGGCAAGGATACCCTTGGTCTTATGCCAACAGGTGGTGGAAAATCCATCACCTTCCAAGTGCCAGCCTTGGCCAAGAAGGGCGTATGCATCGTGGTGACCCCGCTCATCGCCCTGATGAAAGACCAAGTGCAGCACCTCAAGCAGTGCGGCATCCTAGCAGAAGCTATCCATACGGGAATGTCACGCAGCGAAATTATCCAGATACTCGAAAACTGTATCTTTGGCGAAATCAAGTTCTTATACATTTCGCCAGAACGACTTTCCTCACAGATATTCCTAGTTAAGCTGAAGCACATCCAGGTGAGCTTTATCACCATAGACGAGGCTCATTGCATCAGCCAATGGGGCTATGACTTCCGCCCCTCCTATCTCAACATAGCCAACATTCGCAAGCTGAAGCCCGAAGCTCCAGTCTTAGCTCTTACTGCCACAGCCACTCCCGAAGTGGTAAAGGACATCATGGAGAAGCTCGAATTTGCTGAGCCCAATGTGTTCAGAATGAGCTTTGAACGCAAGAACCTGTCCTATATCGTAAGAGAATGTGATGACAAAAGGGGCGAGATGATCCATATCCTGCGATGCGTGGAAGGCTCAGCCATCGTATACGTGAGAAGCAGAAAGCATGCCAAGGAAATAGCCCAGCTGCTGTGCGAGCATAGCATCAATGCCCTATTCTATCATGCCGGACTGGAAAGCGCCACCAAGGATGAGCGCCAAAAAGCCTGGCAGCAAGACGAAGCCCGAGTGATGGTAGCCACCAATGCCTTTGGTATGGGCATCGACAAGCCAGACGTGAGAATGGTGATCCACATAGACTGCCCAGATACGCTCGAAGCTTATTTCCAGGAAGCAGGAAGAGCAGGAAGAGATGGCGAGAAAGCATACGCCGTTCTCCTATTCAATGGCAGCGACGAAAGAAAACTACAAAATCGCATCAACGATACTTTCCCTGAGAAGGATTTTATCAGAGATGTATATGAGCACCTGGCATACTTCTACCAGATAGGTGTGGGCAGCGGATATGGCAAGACATTCCTCTTCCAAATAGACAAATTTTGCTATACCTACAAGTATTTCCCTACCCGAGTGGACTCTGCGCTCCGCATCTTGGAGAGAGCTGGCTACATACATTACGAGGATCAAGCCGACGGTAAAGCGAGACTCAAATTCTGCCTGGGACGCAATGATCTCTACATGCTAGAGAATCTATCCAAGCCCCAAGATGATGTGATCACAGCACTGCTCAGAAACTATGGTGGACTATTCACAGACTATGCCTACATAGACTTGAGCTTGATAGCCTATATCTGCGAGCAATCAGTGCAACAGGTATATATGACGCTCAAGACATTAAGCGCACGCCACATCTTGGACTTCATACCGCAGAGCAAGACGCCCTACATCACTTATACCCAGCGACGTGAGGATGGTGACCGTATCATCATCCCAACCTCAGTATGGGAAGACAGAAGGGAGCAGTATGTGAAGCGCATCAATGCCATCATCAGCTATGCCAAGAATGATGAAGTATGTCGTTCACGCCAATTACTAGAATATTTTGGAGAAAACAGCCAAAAGGATTGCCAGCAATGTGACGTATGCATAGAAAACAAGAAGAAACAGGAGCCCGTGGACAAGGAATACTACCTGCACATAGCAGAAGAAATCAAGCAGCTATTGGCTGATGGCAAATATCATGAAATCAAGGAGTTGAAGACCATCAAAGCCAACACGCAAGATGTAAACAAAGTGGCAAGAATGATGGTAGCAGAAAACATCATCCTGATAGATGGATTGAATATGATGCTAACCGAAAAATAAAAAACATCACTCTTCAAAATAACAAAAACAAAAAGGGAACGAGCCTTCACGGTCCATTCCCTTTTAACATTATGTACGAGAAAAAAATTAGTTGTTCTCTGGGCGAAGTTTACGTACTGTAACACCAGCCTGCCACATCTCCTTGTTGCGCATAGCCTCGAGTTCAGCGTTCAACTTCTCGCGATAGTCAGGCTGAGAGTTCTTGTCGATAGAAATCTGAGCCTCGTTACCTGTCTTAACTGAGTAATACAACCACTCCATAACAGGCTTGATAGCCTCACGGAAACGAGGAGCCCAATCAAGAGCACCACGCTGAGCTGTTGTAGAACAGTTAGCATACATCCAATCCATACCCTTAGCACCGAAGAGAGGGCCAAGGCTCTGTGTGAGCTCCTCAACAGTCTCGTTGAAAGCCTCAGATGGTGAGTGACCATTCTCACGAAGTACATCATACTGAGCCTCCAAAAGACCCTCGATAGCACCCATCAATGAGCCACGCTCACCAGTAAGGTCTGATGTAGCCTCACGCTGGAATGTAGTCTTGAACAAGTAACCAGCACCGATACCGATACCGAAGGCAATAGTCTTTTCCTCTGCCTTGCCAGATGCATCCTGGTAAACAGCGTAAGAGCAGTTCAAACCACGACCCTCGCAGAACATAGTGCGGAGAGAAGTACCAGAACCCTTAGGAGCTACCATGATAACATCAATATCCTTAGGTGGAACTACGCCTGTGCGATCGCTCCAGTTAATTGCGAAACCATGTGAATAATACAAAGTCTTACCAGGAGTAAGATACTTTTCAATCTTTGGCCAAACAGCAATCTGGCCGGCATCAGAAAGCAACATACAGATGATAGTACCCTTCTGAACAGCCTCCTCGATAGAGAACAAAGTCTTACCAGGAACCCAACCATCCTTGAGACACTTCTCGTAAGTTTTGCCCTCACGCTGTCCAACGATGACATTGAAACCATTATCGCGGAGGTTACAAGCCTGACCAGGACCCTGGATACCATAACCGATAACTGCGATAGTTTCGTTCTTCAATACTTCACGTGCTTTCTCCAATGAAAATTCATGACTGGTGACAACTGTTTCAATTACGCCACCGAAATTCATTTCTGCCATAATTTTAAATTAATTTATGTGCGGCTTGCCGTTACGGAGCCGCGGGTTATACTTGTCCATACGGATTCGAGCTTTTTCTTATCCAAAGAACGCCTGTTTGATCCGTCCACTCCCTATCCAAGAGAGCGGCTCTGGGTTTATCATTTTATTTTCGAGTGCAAAGGTAATGATTTAAAATGGAACTACCAAATTTTTCTTTCACTTTTTAATAAATTTAGCCTTACTTCTTACAACTTCCACCTCATTTTCTGATTTTTTGCACATTTTCGTTATCTTTATGCAATATTCTTCGTCTCCAACCGTCTCCAAATAGAAGTTGAGCTTGTCGCCCTGATGGCTCTCTGCCACGTAGGCTATCTCAAATCTTTGCAAAAAATGGGTCTTATAATAGTCCAAATCAAATAAATCGAGCACATGTTCGATGTATTTTACCGAATTGATGTGCCCATTGATGTCTACATCATTATAATAGGTGTCGATGCTGCGCACCAATTTTGCCTCATGGCTCATCTTGACTCTTGAGCTGGCTGCTATCGGGCAAGGTTTCTCTGCCTCGATATATTCCTTGATCAAGCCATCATTGATGGAGAAGATATCTACGGGCTGACGAGTATCTGTATCTATCATCGCCCAAACACTCTTGCCATAGCCATACACTTCCTCGTCATTGCATATCTTGAAATCACGAGACGTGAAATACTTCATGGCGCTCTCCACCCATGTCTCCACATAGAACTTGTCATAGCTCTTAGGCATCTCAGTCATCTCGATGGCAAGACGGCTCAATACCCAGGTCTTGTGGCGAGGCATCAGATAATTCATGCCATAGCCACGGTCGTTGCTATGAAAATCAGCTGCATTCAGCAGATGATTGCCCAAATGCCCCATGAAGAGACGATTGGAAAAATCGCAGTGGAAGGGCTCTGAGAGGAACTCATAGCGCCCTACCTTGCTTAATAATTCTTGTTTCATTCTCGTACCTTATTATATATATGTCTTTAAAATTAGCAAAACGTGATAACTCCATTACCTATTAAGATGCTAGAAATACTGGGAGGGCAGGTAACAAACCTGCCCTCCCAGTATTTCTAGCTAATATCCCAATTATACACGTCGGAATTATTCCGCAGAATTCTTCTTGAGATAATCAGAGATTGGCTCATCAAAACTTCTTGTCACAGCGATACGTCCGCTTCGGGTATACTGCAAGAGGCAGTCGAAGCTGTTGAGCTGATGGAAGAGGTCGGCGATGTCCTCGGTGAGTCCAGCCAAGAGCACAGTGCTATAGGTAGGATTTACCTCCATCATGCGAGCATCATGCTTACGAATGGTGCGAGAAACCTCTGGATTGTCCAGCAAGATAGGGGTGGAAATCTTGAAGAGTGCCACCTCATGGATAAAGATTTGATCATCGGTATAGTAATCACTCTTCACTACATCGATTTTCTTCTCTATCGCCTTGTTGATTTTCTCTATCTGCTCCTCATCACTCCACACGGTGATAGTATACTTGTGGATGTTCTTGATGCTGCTGGCAGATACATTCAAGCTCTCGATATTTACCTGTCTGCGGGTGAATACCGCTGTAATCTGATTCAAGATACCAGCGATATTCTCAGAGTAAACGAGCAATGTATATAATTTTTTTCCGTTGTTATTCTCCATTTTTGCTACTTTATTAATAGTTGAGATGCTTACATCCCTTGATTAATAATTGAGTTCGAGCTGCATTTCCTCCACGCTCTTGCCTGGCAAGGTCATTGGCACGATGTCCTCATCTTCCTTGATGGCACACTCCAAGAGGTATGGACCCTTGGTGGCAACCATCTTCTCCACCTTGGCCTTCAAGTCCTTGCGGTCGATTACCACATCGTATGGGATGCCATAAGCCTTGGCTATCTCTGCATAGTGTGGATTCATCATGTGGGTGAAGGAATGACGACCCTCAAACATCAAGTCTTGCCACTGGCGCACATTGCCCAGATAGTTGTTGTTGAGGAGAATCATCTTCACTGGTGCCTGCTGCTCCATGATGGTGCCCAGTTCCTGGATGTTCATCTGGAAACCGCCATCGCCAAAGAAACAGCAGATAGTACGATCTGGTGCGCCAAATGTAGCACCGATAGCTGCTGGCAAACCAAAGCCCATGGTGCCGAAACCACCACTGGTCACGATACTCAGTTTCTTGGTAAACTTGAAGTAGCGGCTACTGATCATCTGGTTCTGACCCACATCATTCACGAGAACAGCCTCATTATTAGTAGCTTCTGTCACCACATTAGTAACCTCGCCCATCAAGAGAGGACCCTCTGTAGGATGGATATCCTTCTCGATAACCTTCTCCTGCTCTTGCTTGCGATATTCCTCGAAGCTGTCTATCCATTCCTTATGGTCTGCCTTCTTCAAGAGACGAGTGATGGCTGGCAAACTCTGCTTGCAATCACCGATGACAGAAACATCTGTCTTGATAACCTTGTCTATCTCAGCACGGTCGATGTCGAGATGGATAATCTTAGCCTGCTTAGCATACTTGGAAGGAACACCCGTGATACGATCGCTGAATCGCATACCGATGGCGATGAGCACATCACACTCCTGGGTCTTCATATTGGTAGCATAAGAACCATGCATACCGAGCATACCCATGTTGAGCGGATGAGCCGTAGGCAGAGCCGACAAGCCCAGCAAGGTGCGACCCGCAGGGATATCAGCCTTCTCCAAGAACTCAAGCAACTCATTGTGAGCACCGCCCAGCTCCACGCCATGACCTACGAGGGCAAATGGACGCTTAGCATTATTGATGAGCTCAGCAGCCTCCTCTACCGACTTGGCATCAATCTCAGGATAAGGATTATAAGAAGTAACCTTCTCACACTTCACTGGTTCCCACTCGCAAGTGGCAACCTGAGCATTCTTGGTAAAATCGAGCACAACAGGACCCGGACGACCACTACGAGCGATGTAGAAAGCACGGCTCACAGCCCATGCCACATCCTCAGGACGACGAATCTGATAAGACCACTTAGAGATAGGTTGCGTTACACCAACGAGGTCTACCTCCTGGAAAGCATCAGTACCCAAGGCACCTACGCCCACCTGTCCGGCAATCACCACGATAGGTGTAGAATCCATCATAGCATCTGCTATACCTGTCAATGTATTGGTAGCTCCAGGACCACTGGTCACGAGTGCCACGCCCACTTCGCCGCTGACTCGGGCATAGCCCTGTGCTGCGTGAGCAGCTGCCTGCTCGTGACGTACCAAGATGTGGTCAAACATCTTTTTCTCTCCTCTGGTGTAACCATACAGTGCATCAAACACTGGCATGATGCTACCGCCTGGATAACCGAAGATGGTCTTAACATCCTCGTTTTTCAGGGAGCGCATCAATGCTTCCGCTCCTGTTATTACTTCTTTTGCCATTATTACTATTATCTATTAATACTTTGAAGGGATAAGAGGGAAATCACTTCCCCCTATCCCTCATACTGAATATTTCAAAAACTTATTCTGTCTCTATTTTTGTAGATGATTCATCACATCTCTTTAGTCGATGATTCTCACACCACCCTTATCTGCTGAGCTTACGCTCTGAGCGTATGCACGCAGCGCCTTGCTTACCTGACGATTACGCTTCAGTGGCTGCTGAGAGCGTGCTGCCAGTTCCTCATCGCTCAACTTCACGTTGATAGAACGGCTAGGGATATCAATCACGATGATGTCGCCATCCTTAATCTTACCAATGTTACCACCAGCGGCAGCCTCTGGGCTGATATGACCGATACTCAAACCTGATGTACCGCCTGAGAAACGACCATCGGTGATGAGCGCACACTCCTTGCCGAGGTGACGACTCTTGATATAAGATGTAGGATAAAGCATCTCCTGCATACCAGGACCACCCTTAGGACCCTCGTGTGTAATCACTACGCAGTCGCCAGAGTTAACCTTGCCACCAAGAATGCCCTCGCAAGCATCCTCCTGAGAGTCGAAGCAAACAGCAGGTCCCTCAAAGTGCCAGAGCACTGGGTCTACACCAGCAGTCTTCACTACGCAACCATTCTGCGCGATGTTACCGAAGAGTACGGCAAGACCGCCATCCTTGGTATAAGCATGCTCCAAGTTGCGGATACATCCCTTGGCACGGTCGGTATCGAGGCTCTCCCACTGAGCATCCTGGCTACCCATCTGGGTAGAGAATTTTCTGCCTGGAGCTGAGTGATAGATGCGGTCAGCCTCTGGGTCGATGCTAGCACCTGTGATGTCATATTTCTTCATCTGCTCATCGAGAGTCTTGCCATCCACACGCTTTACTGCGCCATTGATCAAGCCACCCTTGTTCAGCTCATTGAGAATACCCATGATACCGCCAGCACGGTTGCACTCCTGCACGCTATACTTCTGAGTGTTAGGAGACAATTTGCAGAGACAAGGCACCTTGCGGCTCAACTGGTCGATGTCTTCCATCTTGAAGTCAGCACCAGCCTCCTGAGCCACAGCCAGCAAGTGGAGCACAGTATTGGTACTACCACCCATGGCGATATCGAGCGTCATGGCATTGAGGAAGGCATCACGTGTGGCGATATTGCGTGGCAATACGCTCTCATCACCATCCTCATAATATGCGTAAGCATTCTTTACGATCTGGCGAGCTGCGTCCTTGAAGAGCTGGATACGGTTCTTGTGGGTAGCAAGGATAGTACCATTGCCAGGAAGACTCAAGCCGATGGCCTCGGTAAGAGAGTTCATGGAGTTGGCGGTAAACATACCTGAGCAGCTACCGCAACCAGGGCAAGCGCACTGCTCTATCTGCTTCATCTCCTCGTCAGATACACTGGTATCAGCACCCTTAATCATAGCAGTAATCAAGTCAGCATTCTCGCCCTTCCAGCGACCAGCCTCCATAGGACCGCCAGAGCAGAACACGGTAGGGATATTGAGTCGCATAGAAGCCATCAACATACCTGGGGTCACCTTATCACAATTGGAGATGCAAATCATGGCATCAGCCTTGTGGGCATTGACCATATACTCCACAGAGTCGGCAATGATATCACGGCTAGGCAGGGAATAGAGCATTCCGTCATGGCCCATAGCGATACCATCGTCTACGGCGATAGTGTTGAATTCGGCTGCATAGCAACCCATAGCTTCGATTTCCTTCTTGACAATCTGACCGATCTCGTGCAGATGAGTATGACCTGGAACAAACTGTGTAAAGCTGTTCACGATGGCAATGATAGGTTTGCCAAACTGCTCATGTTTCATACCTGCAGCTACCCAAAGTGCTCGGGCACCAGCCATTCTTCTGCCTTCAGTACAGACGCTACTTCTTAATGGATGTTTCATATTGTTTTTATATCTTTATTTTCTATTTTAAATGGCTCCGTGAAGCCTATATTTATGTAATTGACTGCAAAGATACTGAGAATTTATGTAATAACCAACAAATTTCACATAAACTTTCAAAAAACTTCGTATTTTGTTAGAAAACCCACAATATTGCTTACGATTTATAACACTTTATACACATTTTCGTTTGTTTTGTGCATAAAAAACTACTTAATAAGAAGAAATGATTTCATACAGCATTTCTAGCGTACAGGAGAGGAAAAAGTTTTCTTGATATGTATATAAACAAAAAGTCCTGTATATATACAAAAAAGTCCTCCTAGGCAAATATGCCTAGGAGGACTATATTAATAACATTTGTCTCTTTTAGGAGTCTTGCAAACCCAAGGGGTAGGAATTACTCAGCGTTGTTATCGTTGAATGTAGCAACGCGGTTGAACTCAACTTGCTTGAAAAGCTTGTCTGTTGCACCCATACCCTTAGTGATCAAACGATCAGACTTGATCTTGTAAGTCTTAACGAGTACGTTCTTAACTGCATTAGCGCGAGCCTCAGACAACTTCTGGTTGATCTCCTTAGAACCCTCTGGAGAAGCGTAACCCTTGATCTCGATAGTAGCCTCTGGGTGATTCTTCATGTACTGAGCAATCATCTCGATGTTAGCCATCTGGCTGCGATCAATAGTAGACTTACCTACGCGGAACAATACTGTTGGCTGCAAGTTTGTAGCTGTAGCAGCAACTGCGTTTGTCTTAGGAGCCTTGTTGCACTCGTTGAGAGCGTTCTGAAGATCCTGGATCTGCTTGTCCTTAGCGTTGATCTGAGCGTCCTTACCGTTCAAGTCGTTGCGGAGGCTGTTGATCTGGTTGTTCAAACCGTCGATCTCGTTCTGATCACGGAGCTGAGCGATAGTGAAGTTGTGAGAACCGTTAGAGTTCTTGAACTTGTAGTTAACACCAAGCTTGAGCTGGAAACCAGACTTGTTGATATCGAACTGGCAACCATCGCAAGCGCCCTGGTTGTCATGCAAGAACCAGTTCATAGATGGCTCTACATATACCTGCCAAGCCTTCTTGCTACCGAGGTTGAAAGCGAAGTCGATACCTGCGTTAGCTGTAAGAGCGTTTACATTGCCATACTTACTGTTGTTGAATGAGTGGAATGCACCGATACCAGCAACTGGGATAACCTCGAATGCACGTGGCTCACCTTTGTAACCCCAGAACAAGTTAGATACGTTCAAAGTACCCATCAACTTGCCGCTCATGTCGCGAACCAAAGTCTTCTTGTAGCCAGGGATGTTACGGTTACGAGCGTAAGCATCGATCTCAGCAGCAACACCATAAACAGGAGTAAACCACTTACCGAGGCGTACACCAACAGATGGGTTGATGTTCTCAAACCATGCATTGTGAGTTGTCTTTGTAGCAGCACCTACGTTAACACCAAGATACCAGTTGTCGAAGAACTTGCTCTCAGTAGTTGTCTGAGCAGATGCAGAAACTGCCATAGCGGCAGCAGCGAACATTAATACTAACTTTTTCATGTCTCTCTAAATTTAATTTTAAAATTATTCTCTTTTGTTTAATTATTGTATGCCTTTTTCCTTGCTTTTTTAGGGCAATTTTCAGCATACGTTTCAAATTTAAGTGCAAAGTAATAAAAAAAACTCTTAACTACCAAACATTTTTGGCAAAATTTTGTGTTTTACAACATAAAAACTGAAAAAATAGACATTTTTGTGTCCTTTTCAACCTTTTTTTGCCATTTGTCGTTTGCAATTAAGAGTTTTTTCTTATCTGTAGAATCCGATTCTATAATTCGAATACTTCTGCACTACGAGCGCCCACAGAAATCTCCTTTTTGCCCATTCCTCCCACCTTCAGTTTCAGGATGCGAGGCAGTGCGTTTACCACTTTGAGCCATGTTTTGCCCGTCTTGGAGTCTTTCACCACGCTAGTGCCTACGTATTTTTTGAGTTCGGCAGGCAGTTCCAAGACCGAAGAGATGTAGGTATCGCCAGCATGCTGTCCAAACATTCGCTGCATCTTATAGCTTTCGCTCGCGCGTACCTTATTATTATTAAAGTAAATCATGTCGGGACGCCAATTGCTGTAACCTTCCTTGCAGAGGAGCGGCGCATAAGATGCCATCTCTACCACATCGCCATTGCGTTCCAGGCTACAGAGGTGGATGCCTTCAGCTAATGCATTGTCGAGAGCATCTTTACCATTAGCTGCATATTCGCCCAGATAAACTTTAGGTGCCTTGCGGTCGTATTGGTCGTAATAGTCCTGATGATTGATAAACCAGCCTGGCTGCTCATAATAATGCTCATCCACCGCATCAATGATGTTGGTATGAGCCTTAGCCAGTTTCCAGCCCTCGATATAATCGGATGATGGCCAGTGGAATGGCCCCACAGTGCCGATGACTTCCAGCTGAGGATACTTCTCCTTCACAGCCTTGCATATCATGAGATAGCGGGTCTCGAAGTCGGTGGATATCAAGTCTTCATTGCCGATGCCTATCATCTTGAGATGGAAAGGTGCAGGATGACCTGCATCTGCTCTCAGCTTGGCCCACTTGGAGATGGCAGGATCGCCATTCGCCCACTCCACGAGGTCGAGTACATCCTGGATATATTGTGGCATATCCTTCATCGGGATACCGCCCTGCTGACCTGCAACTCCCTGACTATTAGCCACAGAGTTCTGACAAGGCACACCAGCTGCCAACACAGGGAGTGGCTCTGCGCCCATATCCTCGCACCACTGGAAATACTCATAGAATCCCAACTGGCGCGACTGATGATAGCCCCAAATATTGTAAGCAGGCTTACGGTCTTTCTGAGGCCCCACACTCTCCTTCCAGTGATAGATATTGTCGAGTCCCTGCCCATGGAGCATACATCCACCAGGGAATCTGACAAAGCGTGGTTTCAGGTCGGCGATGGCTTCTGCCAAGTCCTTGCGCAGTCCATGTCCCTTGTAGGTATCCTGCGGTTTGAGGCTCACGAGGTCCACTCCCACTTTCTCCTCCCCCTTAGGGAAGATGGCGAAACGGATGTCCTTGTCGGTGCCCACCTCGCCCTTATATTTATCGGTGATGCAGAGTTGAGCCTGATACTCAGCCCATTGGTCGCCCTCCACCTTCATCTTGGCTTGAGCCATAGGCAGTCCTTCCTTGTTGACCAGTGCCACAGTGAGTTGCTTCTTCTTGCCATCCAAGCAGCGTGCCTGGAAGCTCACCTCATAGACCATGCCTCGCTTGGCGGCAATGCCATCCCATCCTATATTATAAATAGGTATATCGCCCACGATGGCATAGTGAGGATTGTTTTGACTCACGCCATTGTCGGTAGCCACATTCACATTGCCCTGCCAAGCGGTAGTGACTTTCCACTGATGCTGATGGTCTTCCCCATTATATTCGAAGTCGCCATTCTGGAGAAGTTCGGCACAAAGTCCACCATCTGCCGCACGGCTGATGTCCTCGAAGAAGATGCCCATCAATTTATCCGAGATGCGATGCTGCTTGTTAGGCTCGATGGTGAGCGTAGCCTCCAATGGAGCAGCGGGAGTCTTAGGCAGCGGACGATTGTTTTCGGCATTATCCTCTGCCAAAGCCTTAAACCAAGATCGGATATACTGCAGATGCACAGCTGGCACCTCAAAGTCGCAACCCTGATACAGCTTGCCATTGATGGTGGCAGTGTCGCGCTGCCAGAGGATTTCATCAGCGGTAGCCTCCAGGGAATCTTCCTGGAAGGTGCGGAAGTCGGGCGACACCTGTACATATCGCTTGCCCTGCTTGGTCTTCAGGTATACATCAAAATTGCCATCGTCCATCTGATAGGCAGCCACATCCTGCACTCCCTTTTCCTTGACGATAGGATAATCCTGAGGGCGCCAAGTGATGAGGTCTTCCGAATAAGCCACGGCAAACTGTGGGGCATGGTCATTGACCGACCACAACGCCCTCCAAGTACCATCATTAGCCTTGATCACGAAGGGGTTATACATCTTCTTCTCCGCTCCCCAAGGTCCATAATCCGAGGCGCAGAGCTGCCCCACGTCCACCCACTTATCCTCATCTGTGAGATAGGCAAGATGCAAACCTGCCGTAGGGTCTGGGGAATATACGAATATCTGGCAGGTAGAGTCTCTGCCCACGATAGAATAGGCTGGAGCATCCTGCTCAGGGGCAGCCGCCATCGTCTGGCTCATAGCCATCAGGGCAACCGAGAGGAGTAAATATCTAGTCTTCATCATATTATTATAGTTTTCAGATTTATATAAAAAAGAAAAGAGGCAGAATGCAATCACTGCACCCTGCCCCAACAAATTAGAGAGTTATAAAAAATCGAGTATTCTTGTTTCAGATATACTACTTGTAATATTCTTTCTTGCCTGCAGCCAGCGTGTTCTTCATCAGAGAGCAGATGGTCATCGGACCTACGCCTCCAGGAACAGGGGTGATATAAGAACACTTCTCGGCTACCTCATCAAACTTGACGTCACCATTCAAGCGGAATCCACTCTTTCTGGTGGCATCAGGCACTCTCGTGGTACCCACGTCGATAACCACAGCACCAGGCTTCACCATATCGGCAGTAACGAAGTTTGGCTTGCCGATGGCAGCGATGATGATGTCAGCCTCTCGGCACTCCTCCTTCAGATTCTTGGAGTGAGAGTGGCACACCGTAACCGTGGCATCGCCATACTGCTTCTGCATCATGAGCTGCGCCATTGGTTTGCCCACGATATTGGAGCGACCCAGGATGACGCACTTCTTGCCGCTGGTCACGATGTTGTAATGCTGCAACAGGGTGAGGATGCCGAGCGGAGTGGCTGAGATGAAGCAAGGCAGTCCGATGGCCATTCTTCCCACATTGACTGGGTGGAAACCATCTACGTCCTTGCGATAGTCTATCGCCATGGTCACCTTCTGCTCATCGATGTGCTTAGGCAGAGGCAACTGCACGATAAATCCGTCCACATCGTCATCTTGATTCAGTCGGTCTACGCAAGCCAGGAGCTCCTCCTCGGTTACATCTTCCTCATAGCGAATCAATGTTGACTTAAATCCGCACATCTCGCAAGCCAAGACCTTGTTCTTCACATAAGTCTCGCTGCCACCGTCGTGCCCCACGAGCACAGCTACCAAGTGTGGTTGCTTGCCCCCGGCAGCGATGATCTGCGCCACCTCTTGGGCTATCTGTTCCTTGATGGCGGCTGCTGTCGCCTTTCCGTCTATTAGCTGCATATATTCAATGTTCTTATCAATTAATACTCTTACATTCCTGGCATCTTAGGCATACCTGGCATGCCCTTCATGCGGCTCATCATGCTAGCCATCTTGTTGCCAGTCATCATCTGCATCATCTTGCGGGTCTGGTCAAACTGCTTGATGAGCTTGTTCACGTCCTGGATATTTGTACCAGAACCCTTGGCGATGCGCTGACGGCGAGAGGTATTGAGGATGGCAGGGTTGGTGCGCTCCTTAGGAGTCATACTCTGGATGATGGCCTCGATGCCCTTGAATGCGTCCTCTGGGATGTCTACGTCGCGGATGGCCTTGCCCACACCTGGAATCATGGCTGCGAGGTCCTTGATGTTACCCATCTTCTTAATCTGCTGTATCTGATTGTAAAAGTCATTGAAGTCGAACTGGTTCTTGCGAATCTTCTTCTCCAGTTTCTTAGCCTCTTCCAAGTCAAACTGCTCCTGGGCGCGCTCTACGAGAGATACCACGTCACCCATGCCGAGGATACGGTCTGCCATACGAGCTGGATGGAACACGTCGATGGCCTCCATCTTCTCACCTGTACCGATAAACTTGATAGGCTTGGTTACCACGGTGCGGATACTGAGGGCTGCACCACCACGGGTATCACCATCGAGCTTGGTGAGAACCACGCCGTTGAAGTCCAAGCGGTCGTTGAACTCCTTGGCTGTGTTCACAGCGTCCTGACCTGTCATGGAGTCTACCACAAAGAGAGTCTCATCAGGATTGAGGTGATTCTTGAGATTGCTAATCTCCTGCATCATCTGCTCATCGATGGCAAGACGACCGGCTGTATCGACGATTACCACGTCATTGCCATTGGTCTTAGCCTGCTGGATGGCATGGTCAGCGATCTGGCATACATCCTTGTTTTCAGGCTCGCTATATACAGGAACGCCTACCTGCTCGCCCACCACCTTGAGCTGGTCGATAGCAGCAGGACGATATACGTCGCAGGCTACGAGCAATGGTTTCTTGCCCTTCTTGGTCTTGAGCATATTGGCAAGCTTGCCTGAGAATGTGGTCTTACCAGAACCCTGCAAACCGCTCATCAGGATGATGGCAGGATGGCCTTCGAGCTTCAGTGGGGCTTCCTCGCCACCCATCAACTCAGCGAGCTCATCGTGAACCAACTTCACCATCAACTGGCCTGGCTTCACGGCTGTGAGCACGTTCATGCCGAGCGCTTTCTCCTTCACCTTGTTGGTAAATTCCTTAGCCACCTTGTAGTTAACATCGGCATCGAGGAGTGCGCGACGCACATCCTTCATGGTCTCAGCCACATTGATTTCAGTTATCTTTCCTTCACCCTTCAGTATCTTGAAGGATCTCTCTAGTCTATCACTTAAATTTTCAAACATATTTTATTATCTATTTTTGGGCACAAAGATACAACTTTTTTCCGAGAAAGCCAAGCCTATCTTGTATTTTTTCTCACCATCGGGAGAAATCGCCCAAGATTATTCCGCTTTTTCCTCTTCTTTGGCTTCATTTTCAGACTTTTCCTCGAGGGCCTGGCCTTTCTGTTCGGGCATTTTCAGCTCATACTTCTTGCCCGTAGCCTGCTCGTAGGCCGACACGATAGGGTCCTTGCGGTCCATCTTCTGGAAGATTTCCTTAGCCTCCTTCAGGTGTTTGCGGTCGCGCCTGCCCTGCTTGTCCATCCAGCCGAAGGCGTCGAAACCGATGCCAGTCTGCGATGAGGGGGTCTCATTGATTTTCTGCTGTATATTGTCCTCCATGTTCTTGATGTGCTCCTGATTCTTACCCCATACGGTTACCTCGCCTATCTGCTTGACATCGGGCAACAGAAACACGGTGTCGGGCAGTTCCTTGTAGCGGATGGTGGTCTTGATATAGCCGGGCTTGGACACCGTGGCTGAATCAAACTGATAGCGCATGGTCCAGTAGCCTCGATAGTCGGTGCGAGCCCAGTGGTTATTATTGGTGTGGATGAGTGCCTCACGGATAGGCACATGGTCCTCTGCCGATGCGATGACACAGGTTTTCTGGGCAAGAGCTGCTTGCCAGGAGAGCGCCATCACGGCCATCAATATCAATATGATTCTTTTCATCTTCTTGTATATTCTTATTCTTTTTAACGCAAAAGTAAGAAATATATTTGAAAAATCGGGAAGGGAGCGGATTAGTTTAATCTCATTTAAGAAAAAGTAGCCTACATTTACATGCAGGCTACTTTATGTTATCTTTCTTCAAAAAAATATTAATCAATTATTTTAAGCAAGCACCTATTCCACGGTGCCTTGCTGCTCAATGCGCTTGGCCTCTTCCAAGAGCTTGATGGCATCCACATACTGGGCGATGCCCTGTGCCACCTCCTTGGCTGCCTTCATCGCAAGAACCACAGTCTGAGGACGATGCACCACATCACCTCCGGCAAATACGCCTCGGCGAGTGGTCATACCGTATGGACGTTCCACCACCTTGACATAGCCCTTCTCATCTACCTCGATACCTGCCGTGGTAGACACGATGCGATTGGCTGGACGAGAACCGATGGCCAGATAGATGCGGTCGAACTTCTCCACTCTCTCGCCCTCTGGGGTATTGAGCACACAGCTGCCGAGTCTACCATTCTTGCCCTTGAGGAAAGCCTCTACGGTGGTCTTCCACTCAAACTTCACTCCTTCCTTCACAGCCTCCTCATACTCGCTCTGGATGGCAGGCATCTCTTCCTGGGTCTTGCGATAGAGCACAGTTACGTCGGCTCCCAGTCGGATAGCGGTACGAGCGGCATCCATCGCCACATTGCCACCGCCGATGACGCCTACCTTCTCGCCATCACGCAGAGGCACCATCTCTCTAGTCAAGGCACCCTCATTATAGGCATTCACATTGTGCAGGAAGTAGGTGCTCTGGCTCACACCATGGAGCTTGCTGCCCGGTGTGGAATCCATGTTCTGTGGCACACTGGTACCCGTGCCCATGAAGATAGCATCATAGCCGGCACGGAACAGGCTGTCGATGGTAACATTGTTCTCACCCACCATGCAGTTGGTGATAAACTGTACGCCCAATGCCTCAATCTTGCTCACCTCATCGCGCACCACGCTCTTAGGCAGTCGATACTCAGGAATGCCATACATCAGCACACCGCCCGGCTCTGCCTGTCCCTCGAAGATGGTTACATTGAAGCCCTGGCGAGCCAAATCACCCGCTACGGTCAGACCAGCAGGTCCTGAACCGATGACGGCTACCCTGCCACGAGTTTTCTGGGGCAAGCGCTCACGAGAGAGATTCATCTTGGTATCGAAGTCGGCGAGAAACTGCTCCAACTTGCCTATCTGCACCGGTTTGCCCTTCTTGCCCAGCACACAGTGACCCTGGCACTGCTTCTCGTGAGGGCACACACGGCCGCAGATGGCAGGCAGGTTGCTCTTGGCATTGATGATGCTCATCGCCGCACCCATATTGCCCATGGACAATTCGTGTACAAAGTCGGGGATATCATTCTCTATAGGACAGCCCTTGCGACACTGCGGAATCTTGCAGTGCAGACAGCGCTTGGCCTCCTCAATAGCCTCTCGGGTAGAGAAGCCCTCGTTTACCACTTGGAAATTTATATCTTTCTTTTCTTCCTGTTCACTCATACTTGCTACTCTCCTATTTTTAAAGTTATTATTTAGTCAATACGAATGACTGATGTAGTTTGCAGTTGCAAAGGTACGAAAAATATCTGTAACTACCAAATCTAGGCCTGCAATTAGGCGATGTTTTTGCAACTTACAGATTGAAATTTAGTTAAAAAATCTAACTCATAGTTTTGTGGGACATAACTCATAGTTTTACGAGCCACAACCCATAGCTTTACAAAGTAAAGAATATAGTCTTAAATTCTGTTTTGCTATGACAAATGACAGTTATGACAGTTTTCAGAAAGCCATACACCTATCCTTTTTATAGATGTATATTTATATATATAAATTATTATATATATAAATATAATTATATTACTTACAATTCGTAAACCCAAAATTATGCATTACCCCCCTCCCAAAAAACTGTCATAACTGTCATTTGTCATAGCTAATCTGAATTTCTAGGAGCATTTTTACTGCTTCTTAATCTCAATATCCTCCTTCACATGATTGCGAATCTTGGTAAGAAAAGCCTTCATGCGATGGGCATCCTTATGGTCGATGATGTCAATGAGCTCAGCCAAATTCTCACGAATCTGAGCCACCTGACCGGATGTATATGGATTGAAGAGAATCTCCTGCAAGAGATAATCATCCTCATTGAGCACACCCTTGGCTATCTGCATATGGCGCTTGAAGGTGGTACCAGGAGCATCCTGATGCTTCATCACAGCCGCGAAAGCAAAAGTGCTCACGAATGGGATACTCAGGGAGTAAGCCACCGTCTGGTCGTGCTCATCAAATGTATACTCATGCAGGCTCAAACCTAACTTCTGATACAGGTCCTTGAAGAAGATCTTGCCCATATAGTCACCCTCGCTGATGATGACGGCATTCTCCTCCGACAACTGGTTGAGGTTGGCAAAGGTAGGACCAAACATAGGGTGGGTGCTCACATAGCGGAATCCACTCTTCTCATAAAACTCCTGCAAGCCTGTCTTCACTGAGGCTATATCGCTGATAATGCAGTCGTTACTCAAATGAGGCAACACCTCCTCGAAGGCAGGGATGGTATACTTCACGGTTACCGCATTGATCACCAATTCCGGACGAAACATCTCTATCTCCTCCATCTTGGTGAAGCGATAGCAATTGTAGGTGAAGCGCAATCGCTTGGCATCCTTCTCGTATACCGCTACCTCATGGTCGAAGCTGAGCAGGTCGATGAAAAAACTTCCCATCTTACCTGCTCCCATAATCAATATTCTCATATCTCTTATTTCTTCACTCTTCGTTCTTCACTCTTCACTTATTTCTACTTCTGGTTCAAGATTTCCAACTGCTGGCGAACACTCTCCTCATGGATGTGCTCGAAGATCTGAGCTGCAAACTCTGGGCTCATGCCGCAGAGAGAAGCCTGCGCACCACGCTTGTCAAGAATCTCATTGTAGCGGTTGGTCTGCACGATGGTCATATTGTGCTCCTTCTTGTAGGTACCAATCTCACGGCATACGCGCATACGCTTAGCCAAGAGGTCCATCAACTGGTTGTCCAACTCATCTATCTGACCACGGAGGCTGTGGAGACCCTCAGTAGAATAGTGCTCGTCGCGAACCACGAGGAGGCTCAAGATGTAATCCAGCACCTCTGGAGTAACCTGCTGCTTAGCATCGCTCCAAGCCTCATCAGGAGAGCAGTGGCTCTCTACGATCAAGCCATCGAAACCGAGGTCCATTGCCTGCTGGCAGAGAGGTGCTATCAAGTCGCGACGACCACCGATGTGGCTAGGGTCGCAGATGATAGGCAACTGTGGTATGCGGCGGTGCAACTCGATAGGAATCTGCCACATAGGGAGGTTGCGGTATATCTTCTTGTCGAAGCTAGAGAATCCACGATGGATGGCTCCGAGGCGCTTGATGCCTGCCTGGTTGATGCGCTGGAGGGCACCAATCCAGAGCTCCAAATCTGGGTTTACAGGGTTCTTCACCAATACTGGCACGTCCACGCCCTTGAGGCTGTCGGCAAGAGCCTGCATGGCAAATGGGTTGGCTGATGTACGAGCGCCCACCCACAGAATGTCGATACCATACTTCAGGGCGAGTTCCACGTGCTCTGGGGTAGCCACCTCAGTAGCTGTGAGCATACCTGTCTCCTCCTTCACCTGCTTCATCCAAGGCAGAGCTGTCTCGCCATTTCCCTCGAAACCTCCTGGTTTGGTACGTGGCTTCCACACACCTGCGCGGAACATGTGGCAACCCTTGGCTGCCAATTCCTTAGCGGTTTTCATAACCTGCTCTTCTGTCTCTGCCGAACATGGACCGGCGATGACGCAAGGGCGTTCCTGATCACTTGGGAAATTCAATGGTTCTAATTCTAATTCCATAGTCGTATATTTTTTTATATTTTTATTTTCTACTTTATTTATTATGATAATCTAGAGATTTTTGGGGGCTAGCTATCAGCAAGAAATCACTCAAATACTTTCGTGATTCGCTCCAAAGCCTCCTTCATCTTCTCGTCCTTGGCGCAGAGGCTGATGCGGATGTATCGCTTGCCATTGCTGCCGAAGATGAAGCCCGGGGTGATGAATACGCGAGCCTCGTGGAGAATCTTCTCAGTGAGCACCTCCACATCATCATATTGCTCTGGTATCTTGCCCCAGAGGAACATGCCCACCTGGTTAGGGTCGAACTGGCAACCCAATACCTTCATAATCTCCTCAGCGATGTCACGACGACGGCGATAATTGGTGATGTTGTTCTCCTCGTGCCATTCCTCGGTATTATTGAGCATGGCCTCGGCTGCTGCGAGCTGGATGCCACGGAAGCAGCCGTTGTCGATATTGCTCTTCACCTTCAAGATCCAAGAGATGAATGTCTTATTGCTCGAAATCATCGCCACACGCCAACCTGGCATGTTGTGGCTCTTACTGAGCGAATTGAACTCGATGCAGCAGTCCTTGGCTCCCGGCACCTGCATGATGCTCATAGGATGCTTATTGAGGATGAGCGAGTATGGGTTGTCGTTCACCACCACGATGTTGTGGTCCTTGGCAAACTTCACCAGTCGTTCGTAAGTCTCCATGCGGGCATTGCCTCCAGTAGGCATGTTAGGATAGTTGGTCCACATCAGCTTCACATGACTCAAGTCCATCTTCTCCAGAGCATCAAAGTCGGGCTGCCATCCTTTGTCCTCACGCAGATCATAATAGGTAATCTTGGTGCCCAGGATCTTGTTGATGGCAGTATAGGTAGGATAGCCCGGATTAGGGATGAGCACCTCATCGCCAGGGTTGCAGAAGGCAAGCGTTACGTGCAGGATGCCCTCCTTGCTACCAATCAGGGGCTGTATCTCAGTGACCCAATCCAAGTCTACGTCATACCAGCGCTTATAGAATCCAGCCATAGCCTTGCGCAGCTCTGGGATGCCCACCGTAGGCTGATATCCGTGTGCGTTAGGGTTGTTGGCTACCTCGCAGAGCTTGTCGATGGTCTGCTTAGAAGGCGGCATATCCGGACTTCCGATGGCAAGACTGATGATGTCCTTGCCCTCGGCATTAAGCTTAGCCACTTCCTTCAGCTTGCGGCTGAAGTAGTATTCCTGTATTTCTGTTACTCTATTGGCTGGTTGTATCATTTCTAATTTAGAATTTATAATTAATAATTAAGAATGATAGGCTTGCGCCCTTATTCCTTCTTATATTTTTCTATTTTACTTTTTTCTATTCCTTCTCCTCGTATTCTCCGAGCACCTTGATCTTCTTCACCAATGGGGTGATGGCATCGATGCTCTGGCGATAGCGGGTCAAGTTATCAAAGGTGAGATCCACGTAGAAGAGATATTCCCACTCATGCCCGATGTTAGGCAACGACTGAATCTTTGTGAGATTGATGTCGTAGAAGCTCAGGATGGTGAGCACCTTGGAGAGCGAGCCCTTGTCGTGGGAGAGGCTGAAGACGACGCTCGCCTTGTTGGCCTTCTCTATCGGGCGAAGCAGGGCTGCCTTCTGAGGATTGCAGCACACGAGGAATCGGGTATAGTTGTGCGGATTGTCGTGGATGCCCTCTTGCAGCACCTTCATGCCATACATCTTGGCTGCATAGTTAGAGCAGATGGCTGCCCATCCATGCACCTTGTGCTGGGCGATATAGGCTGCCGAACCTGCGGTATCCTCTGCCTCCACAGCCTTGAGGTCGGGATGGTTGGCCAGAAACTTACCACACTGCATCAGAGCCACTGGGTGGGAATGCACCTCCTGTAGGGTGCTCCAGTCATCATCAGGCAAGCAGCAGATGCTATGCTCGATGTGGAGCTTATGCTCGCCCACCACGGTGGTGCCGCTCTGGCGCAGCAACTCATAGTTGTGGAGCAGGCTGCCCGCTATGGTGTTCTCGATGGCGCAAATGCCTATAACGGTAGGGTCGCGCTTGATGTTCTCAAACACCTCCTCGAAGGTGGCGCAACAGATAAGCTCTATCTGCTCGCCCTCGAAATACTGATGGGCGGTGATGTCGTGGAATGATCCCAACTCGCCTTGTATTGCTATTCTCTTCATTGTGTCGTCTTACTAATATATGCCTATCTTACGAAAAACGGTCCAACTCTATAATAGAGCGGGACCGTTTCGAATGATTTCTTAATCTTATATCCTAAGTTGAAATTTATACGCAACTTCCCGCTTTACAATCGCTTGCAAAGTAAAAGTAATAGCTAAAAAAGTACGCATTAAACTTCTTCATTTTCTTATCTTTTTATATTGTTTTTATAATTCAACTGCAAAAGTAGCACTTTTATCTGAACCCACCAAATAATTTATAAGTTTTTTATTGAAAAATCTTATATTTTCTGCTATAAAGCATATTTTTGGTATATTTTTATCAGATTTTAGCCACAATGTTCCCTGCCCTCAGCCTTAAATTCGCCTGACAACTCGCCCACTTTCTCTGGATTCAGCTCCAGGTATCGCTTCATATCGCTCTCGGCGCCCAGCTTGTCGCCCATCGCCATCAGCAAGCCTCCTCGCTTCCGCAAGCACTCGCTGAGTTCGGCTTTCTTCTCCGCCCCCAGTTTCTCCAGTTCGGCTATTTCCTGGGTGAGCATCGCCACGACAAGCACCGGATTACTCAAATCAATATTGTCCATCATATTCCTTTATATATATAATGTATTACTTGATAACCCCGATTATCTCCTTCACGCTCTTCACGCCATGGGCATCGAGCCACTCATTGATGCCATCTTTCACCTTCTTGGTCACGGCAGGGTCGATGAAATTGGCTGTGCCTATCTCTATTGCCGTGGCACCGCACATCAAGAATTCGATGGCATCCTTGGCATTTGAGATACCGCCCAAGCCTACTACCGGAATATTCACAGCATGAGCCACATCATATACCATGCGCAGTGCCACTGGCTTGACGCAAGGACCGCTCAGTCCGCCCGTACGGATGCTGAGCAATGGCTGGCGCTTCTCGATGTCCACCGCCATACCCATCAGGGTGTTGATGAGCGAAACGGAGTCGGCACCCTCTGCCTCTACCGCACGAGCGATGTCGGCGATGCTGGTCACATTAGGTGAGAGTTTTACGATGAGCGTCTTGTGGTAAGCCTTTCTCACAGCCTTCACCACGCTTGCCGCTCCCTCGCAGGTTACGCCAAAAGCCATACCACCATCCTTCACGTTAGGACAGGAGATATTGAGTTCGATGGCTGGTATCTTGTCCAGTTCCTCGATGCGAGCTGCACACTCGGCATAGCTCTCTGGCGAATGTCCGCTCACGTTTACAATCATATTGGTATCAATATCCTTTATCTGAGGATAGATGTGCTCACAGAAGTAGTCCACTCCCTTGTTCTGCAAGCCCACGCAGTTGAGCATTCCCTGTGGCGTTTCAGCCATTCTAGGATAGTCATTTCCCTGTCGTGGCTCGAGGGTAGTACCCTTCACGATGATGCCGCCAATCTCCTCCAGAGGCACGAAATCAGCAAACTCCAATCCATAACCGAATGTACCCGATGCGGTCATCACTGGGTTCTTCAGTTTCAATTCCTTTATATTTACACTTAAATCAGCCATTTTCTTCTTAATTTTATTCAAAAGAACTTTACATTAAATATCCCAGGTGAGCTTCTTGATGTTGACGACAGGACCATCCTTGCACACACACTGATTGCCCTCGGTAGTTTTCTCCACACAGCAGAGGCAAGCACCCACGCCGCATGCCATCTTATTCTCCAAAGACACCTCGCACTCCACGCCTGCCTTCTTGGCAAAGCGAGCCACACTTACCATCATCGGCTTAGGACCGCAAGTGGAAATCATGTCAAACTGTTCATTCTCCAAGATGGAGTGGTTAGTGACGAATCCCACCTCACCGGCAGAACCATCCTCGGTAGTGATGCACACTTTACCTATCTTGCCAAACTGCTCCAGCTCCAACAGATCCTTAGCCGAACGGGCACCCAGCAAAAATACCACCTCAGCACCAAAATCCTTGATGAGCTTGCCGAAGTACAACAAAGGAGCCACACCTACGCCACCTCCTACGAGCAGATATTTCTGCCCTTTCTCGGTTGGCATCGTAAAACCATTACCCAGAGGCAACATGCAGTTGAGCGTATCGCCAGCCTTGAGCTGTCCCAACTGGCGGGTACCATCACCCACCATGGCTACGAGCAACCACAACTGATTATTTTCACGATCCACGAAATTGATGGAGATAGGACGACGAAGCATAGTGGTAGGCGAATGGTCTACCCTTACTTCTACAAACTGACCTGGCAAAATCTCAGGCAATGGCTTCTCATCGGTAAGCTTGATCAATACATGCTTATCGCTCAATGCCTCTACAGAGAGCACCTTGAGATCTAGAACATATTTTTTCATCTTGATGCTATTATAATAATGTATATATTGTATGCAAAGGTACACTAAAAATCTGAGTTGACGAAAAGAAATGGCACTTTTTTATTTCTTTGGCACAAAAGTCTCCCAAGTCTGATCATCGTAGAAGATGCGTATCTCAGTGATCTTACGCTGCGGTTTGTCAATATACTTTACTGCCGTTTGCGCTATTTTTTTAGGTGTATGATTTACACCGCGCATTTGTGCGTCGTCAAAAAGCGATGGGGAAGTAGGGGAGGTAGTAGCATCATCTGCCGAAAAATCCAGCGCAGACTCCCCCATGGCTCCTCCAGCCATACCGTTTCCATTTTCCCCAGCCATACCAGACTCTCCAGAAGGGGCTACAACCTCCTGACCTTCCGCCTGAGATACATACATAGGGAGGGTTCCATCCAGGAGCCATTCCAGTCTTACTTGAGGAAATTTCTTATGGATGGCATCCACTATAAGCAAGGATGGTTTGGTACGATCATTGAAAATACTGCTCAGTGTGGCAGTGGAAATTCCTATCTGCTGAGCAAAGTTCTGCTGGGTGAGATGTTGATCCTCCATCAGCTGTCTGATTCTATCTTTCATTTTTGAGTTCAATTTTGTAGTGAAACAATGTTTTATTTCCGAACAAGGCACTTTTTGCCCTATTTCCAGTTCAGTTTACAAAATTAAAGCTTTTTTCTGAGATATGCAAACATTCTAAAGAATATTTAGATTTTTAAACTTTAGGTTTGTTATTTTAAATTCATAAATCGCAATTACAAAAGGTTAGTTTTGTATGTTTAGATTTACAAATCTACATTTAGACCACTAAATATAAATATAAGCTTTACTTTAACCAAAACCAACAAACTTAGATTATCAATAGGTTATAAATCTAATACCCTAGCTAAAATCAGCATTTATGCAAGAATTCCTCGTTTTTTAGCCTGTTTTTACCTCTTTCTTATTCGAATCAGAATAACCAAAATTAGCATACATCTGATTTACAACAACTTATGCTTATATATATTTAGATGTATTTTTATACATTTTATTTTCAAAACTGCATAATTTAGATTTAAAAACGTAAATCATAAATATCTCTAATAAACTTTAGTTTCCTTGTGTTTACATTTACGAACTTACACTTGGTTTGCGAATTCAGATATTTAAACTTCTAAACTTTCGAAGAATAAACCTCAATGAATGTTAACTCTAAAACAAAAGCAAGCAAAAATGGCTAATTTTTCCATTTCTTCCATTTTCCAAACCAATGATGGAGGTGCGAGCAAATATGCAAGTATCAGAGGTAGTAAATATAGATAACTTACTCATTATCAATAGAGTTATCCCACATTTTCCCAAAATTCAAAAATCGGGCATCTAGACCAAAAATCTCAAAAACTGCCCTATTTTTGAGCCAAAAACAAACAAAAAAGCACCTATTTTTGCTCAAAATAGATGCCCTTTCCTGCTATTTTAGGATGCTAAACGAGCTAGTTGAATCCATTTTCTGTTTCAGCAACTAGCCCCTACCCTTCTTCCCATTAATGAAGAATGAAGAAGATGAGTTCTTTCATCAACTCTCCTGCCGAAGTGAATGGATTATCGAGACCCTTGCTCTTGGCATCCACCTCCTTCATCTTGTCGATAATCGCCATCACCTTCACGCCAGAATAGTTTCTCATTCCTGCGATATATTCGCGCACGCCCCAGGTTCCTTTCAAATCCAAGAATTTTGCGAGCTCATTTTCGTTCTGTTTATTCGGTGCATAATAGGCAATCATCAAGTTTTGGAAATAATTGAAGAGCAACGGGAGCAGCGCATAGAGCGAACCACTCTTCGGATTGCTGTCAAAATATTTTATTATCTGATTTGCCTTATAAACATCCCTATTGATGATGGCACTGCGAAGTTCGAATGCATTGAAGTCCTTGCTCACTCCTATCTCCTTCTCCACCAACTCAGGGGTTACCCTACGATCTGACTCCGGAAGTGAGATGAGCAACTTATCGAGCTCGGAAGTGAGACGGTGAAGATCGGCACCTATATGGTCGGCTATCATCTGGGTAGCCTTAGGCTCTATGGTGGCCCTGCTCACCTTGAGATAAGTTTCGATGAATCCCGGCAGTTGGCGGTCATAGAGTTTCTTGCTTTCCAGTACCACGCCCACCTTTTCTGCATACGGAACGAGCTTTTTGCGGCGGTCAAAACTTCCGTTTTTGTGGCACAACACCAAGATGGTTGATTTTATGGGATTCTCAAGATACTTCTCCACGGCATCCCAATTCTTCAAATTTTGAGCCTCCTTCACTACCACCACCCTATACTCCGACATCATGGGATAGCCCTTGCACAAATCTGCAATCTGTGCTGCCGTAACATCTGCACCAAACACCACAGTCTGGTTGAAATCCTGCTCCTCAGGTTTCAGCACATTCTCCATGATGTAGTTGCAGATTTTATCTATATAGAAAGGTTCATCACCCATCAAGACATAGACGGGCGAGAACTTGCGAGCCTTCAAGTCTTTCATGACCTGCTCATAACTTATTCCACTTTTCTTTTCTGCCATTGAATTATTTTTTGTATCTTTGCACTTGCAATCTTGCAGACTCTGCGGGGAGCCAGCCATCATGCTTACTTTCCACCTGCAAAGATACAAAAATAAATCGAACTATATATATAATAAGGTATATAAAAAAAGATAAAGCTTAGCGCTACGACTAAAAAAAGTATGGTACAACTCAATTTGCCCCCATTCGACATCAAGGTTTCGGGCACCAAACAGCATCCTCAGATATTCGATGTTCTGAGAAGAAAATACATCGCATTAACTCCCGAGGAGTGGGTGCGCCAGCACTTCGTGCATTTCCTCATCGAGCACAAAGGCTATCCCGCTGCCCTACTAGCCAATGAGATTCAGCTGAAGTGTGGCGACAAGACACTGCGCGCCGACAGCGTGCTCTACTCTCGTGAGCTTCGCCCCCGAATGATTATCGAATACAAGGCTCCCCACATCACCCTGACCCAAAAAGTTTTCGACCAGATTTCCGCCTACAATCTCTTGCTCCACGTAGACTTCCTCGTGGTAAGCAATGGCTTGCAGCATTACATCTGCAAGATGGATTATGATGGTAAAAAATATTTATTTTTGAAAGACATTCCAGAGTATTCCGAATTATTGACAATTTAATACTGGCATACAATAATAGAAAGCCAGAACTAGCACTCCATTCACCCCTTCCAAAATTTGCAAATTTCCACCCAATCCTCCTACTCATCTAGAATTCGCAAATTATGGAAAGGTTATTTTTCAATAAAAAAACTCATTTCTTTTTGCAGTTTCCAAGATTTACACTATCTTTGCACCTATTATATATAATATAAGGTATGGAATATAAAAATATCAAAATAGCTGTGGCAGGAACTGGCTATGTGGGACTAAGCATTGCCACATTGCTCAGCCAGCACCATGAGGTAGTGGCAGTAGATGTGGTACCCGAAAAGGTAGACCTCATCAACCATCGCCAATCTCCTATCCAGGATGAATACATAGAGAAATATCTCAAGGAGAAAGAGCTCCATCTCACAGCAACGACCGATGGCGCATCAGCCTACAAGGACGCCGACTTCGTGGTCATCGCCACGCCTACCAACTACGACCCAGTGAAGAACTACTTCGACACATCCCATGTAGAAGAAGTAATCAGACTGGTAATGCAGGTGAATCCAGATGCCATCATGGTCATCAAGAGTACCATTCCGGTAGGTTACACCGAGAGCATCCGACAGAAGACGGGCAGCCAGAATATCATCTTTGCCCCAGAATTTCTGCGTGAAAGCAAGGCTCTCTACGATAATCTCTACCCAAGCCGCATCATCGTGGGCAGACCCAAGGGAGACGAACGACTGGACCAGGCAGCCCACACCTTTGCCTCCCTATTGCAAGAAGGTGCCATCAAGGAGAACATCGGCACCCTCTTCATGGGACTCACCGAGGCAGAGGCAGTGAAGCTCTTCGCCAACACCTATCTGGCACTGAGAGTAAGCTACTTCAACGAGCTGGACACCTACGCAGAGATGAAGGGACTCGACACCAAAGCCATCATCGACGGAGTGGGATTGGACCCTCGTATCGGTACGTTCTACAACAATCCATCCTTTGGTTATGGTGGATACTGCCTGCCAAAGGATACCAAGCAACTGCTAGCCAACTATGCCGATGTGCCAGAGAACCTGATTCAGGCCATCGTGGAGAGCAATCGTACCCGCAAGGACTTCATCGCCGACCGTGTGCTCAACAAGGCTGGCTACTACGACTATGCCAACCAGAACAACTACAACGAGGAGGAAGAGAAGCCATGCACCATCGGTGTATATCGACTCACGATGAAGAGCAACTCCGACAATTTCCGCCAGAGCAGTATCCAGGGTGTGATGAAGCGCATCAAGGCTAAGGGAGCCCAAGTCATCATCTACGAGCCAACGCTCAAGGATGGCAGCACCTTCTTTGGCAGCCGTGTGGTCAACGACCTCGATGCCTTCAAGCAGCAGAGCCAAGCCATCATCGCCAACAGATACGACAAGTGTCTGGACGATGTAGAAGCCAAGGTATACACCCGCGACATCTTCCGCAGAGACTAATTCAGTTAGGAGTTTGGAGTTAGGAGTTAGGAGTTATAGGAAACAAGACAATAGAAAACAAAATATAAATTAAAAATAATAGAAAAATGGCAAAATTAGTAATCAATTCGTACGACGAATTTGCAGCTCACCTCGGTGAGAAGTTAGGAGAATCAGACTGGTTGCAGATAGACCAGGACCGTATCAACAAGTTTGCTGACGCTACCCTCGACCCACAGTGGATCCACGTAGACGTAGAGCGCGCCAAGGTAGAGAGCCCTTACCATAGCACCATCGCTCATGGTTACCTCACCCTCTCTGTATTGCCTTATCTCTGGCAGCAGATTTTGGAGGTAAACAACCTCAAGATGCTCGTCAACTACGGCATGGACGAGATGCGTTTCGGTCAGCCAGTCATCACAGGTTCACGCATTCGCCTCGTGGCAACCCTCCACGACATCCAGAATCTCCGTGGCATCTGCAAGACTAGCATCAAGTTCAATATCGAGATTGAAGGTCAGCGCAAGCCAGCCCTCTCTGGTATCGCCACCTTCCTCTATTACTTCAATAACTAATGTCAGCAGGAAAGTGGATAGGAGGATTCCTCGGCTTCATCACCGCAGGACCTCTAGGAGCCTTGGCAGGCTATGCCCTGGGCTCCCTCTTTGACCGTGGACTAGACGAGGTAAATCGAGACGACGCTGGGCAACAGTATGGATACGCAGGCCAACAATACAGCCACAGCGAACAGCGCAGACGCACTTACGAGGGCGAGCGCAACTCCTTCCTGTTCTCCCTCCTCGTGCTAGCCTCCTACATCATCAATGCCGATGGCAAGATCATGCACTCGGAGATGGAGATGGTACGCCGTTTCTTACGCCAAAACTTTGGCGAAAGAGCCAAGGAGCAGGGCGAGGAAATCTTGCTGAAGCTCTTTGAGCAGCAGAAGCGCATGGGCATGGAGGCATATCGCAGCGTGATACAAGACAGTTGCCACCAGATTCGTACCAACATGCTGTACGAGCAGCGCCTTCAGCTTTTCGACTTCCTCATCATGATAGCCCAGGCTGACGGTGTCATCGTCCAGGCAGAGGTGCAAGCCCTCAGGGAGATGGGTATCCACATGGGATTATCCACTGAAGACATAGAGCAGATGCTCAATCTGGGCAGCAGCCATCAGGGTGGAGCCACGGCCTCATCAGCCAGCTCGCTCGATGATGCCTACCGCATTCTCGGCATCAGCCCTTCTGCCACCAATGATGAGGTGAAAGCTGCTTATCGCAAGATGGCCCTGAAACATCATCCCGACAAGGTGGCTGCACTGGGTGAGGACGTGCGCCGTGCGGCTGAGAAGAAATTCCAGGAAATCAATAATGCCAAAGACCGCATCTACAAGGCAAGAGGCATCTAAAACCTCAAATCCGCAACCTATAGGGTTTAGTGGGATTTTGCTTGCAAAGCGACAAAATTCATTTTATTGTACATATTTCTTGCACAACAGAAATGTCGCAGACACAAAATCCCCTTACCCCATAAAGCGACTTGAGGTAATACGCCGGTTTAACCAGAAAAGCATG
>URLG01000011.1 GCA_900548535.1 Candidatus Segatella intestinihominis
TTTTGTCGCTTTGCAAGCAAAATCCCACTAAACCCTATAGGTTGCGGATTTGAGGATTTACGTATACGTGTATATTATATAATAGGTGCAAAGTTACAGAAAAGGATAGAGAAAACCAAAAATCGGGCAATGTTTTTAGTATTTTTACAGAAGTTTCCCCAAACAGTACTGTTGTTATCCAGAAATGCTGGGAGGGATAGACACAGAAAGCACAAGGGAAATTTTGCCACAGCGAAGCACAATCTACTTGAAATGAGCACAAATGGGGAGAAAATGTGCAAGGAAATTCGCAAACGTTTACGTCTTTTTTTGCGTAAAAAAATGCATATTATTTGATTTGTATCAATTTATTTAGTAATTTTGCAACCGAAAAGAAACAAAACTGATTTTCAAGATACAAATCATAACTACATAAAAACACAAACTGCTGAAACATTCAAAAACTTAAAACGCCTCGACGAGATGTCGGGGCTTTTTGATTTTTATAGTCTCTGTGTGCGAACAAAAGTAACATTTCTTCTCTTTTTGTGCAAAAAAAACTCTGCTTCTTGCTCTGCTTTCAATAATATTGATTATCTTTGTACAGTGGTGTATAACAACTACACTATAATGACCAAACTAACAATATAACTGAATATGCAAAAAAGTATTTTGACTAGTATTTTGTTGCTTGGCGCCCTCTGTGCGCAAGCCAACAATTACACAGTAAAGTCGCCTGATGGCAAACTCGTGGTCCGTGTGGCGTGCGAAGGAGGCAAGGCTTCCTATACGGTGGACTACAACGGCAAGCAGATGCTCAAGCCTTCTGCCCTGGGACTGGTGGCTAACTATGGTGACTTCTCCCAAAACTTGGTGATGGGAACCCTGGGTGGGGGAGAGGTGAAGCAACTGGCTTATGACATGACTCGCATCAAAAAGAGCCATATCGAGAAGCCCGTGGTGGATGCCACCATCGGATTCCTCAATGAGAAGAAAGACTCCATGACGCTGCATCTCCATGTATCCAACAACGATGTGGCTTATAAATATGAGATGATTCGTCCGAAGGAAAACAATCCTAAGTCGGTCATTATATATAATGAGGTGAGCGGTTTCAACTTCCCGGAGCAAACCACCACCTTCCTCTGTCCGCAGATCACCCCAATGGCGGGCTGGGAGCGCACCAAGCCATCTTACGAGGAGGAATATACCCCAGATGCGCCGATGCAGAAGAAGTCGCAGTTTGGCGTGGGCTATACCTTCCCTTGCCTCTTCAAGGTGGGCACCGACGGATGGGTGCTGGTGAGCGAGACGGGCGTAACGAGCGCCTATCCTGGCAGCCGACTCTCCGACTATGATGCCGAAAAGGGCTATACCATCACCTTCCCTCAGAAGGGCGAAAACAATGGCGTGGGCTCGGAGTATGCCGGCATCCCATTGCCTGGCGAAACTCCTTGGCGCACCATCACAGTGGGCGCATCGCTGGCTCCTATCGTGGAGACCACCATTCCATACGATGTGGTAAAGCCTCTCTATGAGCCAAGCGTCAACTACAAGCCTGCCCGCTACACCTGGAGCTGGCTCATCTGGCAAGACGAGAGCGTCAACTATGATGACCAAGTGAAGATGATAGATGTGGCTGATGCCCAGGGCTATGAGGCTATCCTCGTGGACAACTGGTGGGACCAGCAGATAGGCAGGGAGCGCATCGCAGAGCTGAGCAAGTATGCACAGGGCAAGGGCGTGAAGCTGATGCTCTGGTACAACTCCAATGGATTTGAGAATGATGCCCCTCAGACACCTCGACAGGTGATGAACAACTCCATAGCCCGCAAGAAGGACATGGCGTGGATGAAGCAGATAGGCGTGGCTGGCATCAAGGTGGATTTCTTCGGAGGCGACAAGCAGGAGACGATGAAGCTCTACGAGGATATCCTGAGCGATGCCAACGACTACGGGCTGGAGGTCATCTTCCATGGCTGCACCATGCCTCGTGGATGGGAGCGTATGTACCCTAACTATGTGGCTAGCGAGGCTGCCTTGGCTTCCGAGAACGTTTATTTCACCGACTATCATGCCAAGAAGGAGGCTTTCGAGATGACGATGCATCCTTTCTCACGCAATGCCGTGGCTAGTTTTGACTGGGGTGGCGTGATGATGAATAAGTATATGTCTCGCGACAACAAGAGCCGTCATCAGCGCTTCACCAGCGATGTCTTCGAGATGGCAACCGCCATCACCAACCAGAGCAGCGTCAACTGTGTTTGCCTCTATCCTAACAACCTAGAGGATGTGCCGCAGTGGGAGCTGGATTGGCTCAAGGCTGTGCCTACGGCATGGGACGACGTGAAGTTCCTGGCAGGTTATCCTACGCAGTATGTCGTAGTGGCTCGCAAGGCTTCCGCTCAGAATGCAGGTACGGCAGCCAAGAACAATGGCAAATGGATGGTGGGCGGACTCAATGCCACAGACAAGCCTTTGACGCTGACCTTGGATTTGCCGATGTTTGCGGGCAAGACAGTGGAATATCTCACTGACCAGCCTAAGAAGAAGGGAGATAAATTCTTTACCTCTGTCAAGAGAACCTTGAAAGTGGGTAAGGATGGGAAAGCAAAGGTGACCATCCAGCCTAAGGGTGGTATCATCATTGATTGATTATAAGTTTATCAGCATTTTCTGCTTCAAGCTATATAACAAAAAAGAAAGGTTCCTATCTTGGGATTCAACTCCCAAGAAGGAACCTTTTGTATAATATATAAAACCTAAAGAATGTACAGTCAGGAATCTTAAACTGTAATTGTCATTGTCATCGCCTAAACAAGCGATGACGAATAACTTTTTACTTATTCTCGAAAACCAAGCCACCCTCAGTGGTGTGGTCGATGGTAATCGGACGCTCACGGCTCACTTGCTCGGCAAGGATCTTCTTGCTCAAGTCATTGAGCACATAATCCTGGATGGCACGCTTTACAGGACGAGCACCAAACTCTGGGTCGTAGCCTACCTCAGCCAGATACTGGATGGCAGCTGGAGTCCAGCGGAGGTTGAAGCCCTGTGGCTCAAGCATCTTCTTAACCCTGTTCATCTGGAGCTCTACCACGCTGGCTATCTGCTCCTTGGTGAGAGGCTTGAAGGTGATGATGTCGTCGATACGATTCAAGAACTCTGGGCGGAAGGTGCTCTTCAGCATATCACGGCTCGCATTGGAAGTCATGATGATGATGGTGTTCTTGAAGTTGACCACTCTACCCTTGTTGTCGGTCAGACGGCCATCGTCCAATACCTGCAAGAGAGTGTTGAAGACATCAGGGTGAGCCTTCTCTATCTCATCGAAGAGAACCACGCTATATGGTTTGCGGCGCACAGCCTCGGTCAACTGGCCACCCTCATCGTAACCTACATACCCCGGAGGCGCGCCGATCAAACGGGTAACGCTGAACTTCTCTTGATACTCACTCATATCAATACGGGTCATCATCGACTCGTCATTGAATAGGTATTCTG
Organism: Candidatus Segatella intestinihominis; assembly: GCA_900548535.1. Classification (GTDB taxonomy): domain Bacteria; phylum Bacteroidota; class Bacteroidia; order Bacteroidales; family Bacteroidaceae; genus Prevotella; species Prevotella intestinihominis. Next base: position 3,484 of record URLG01000011.1, read on the forward strand.
CGAGAGCCTTGGCAAGCTCTGTCTTACCTACACCCGTGGTACCCAGGAAGATGAATGAGGCGATAGGACGCTTAGGATCCTGCAATCCGGCACGGCTGCGACGCACGGCATCGCTCACTGCCTGGATGGCCTCGTCCTGACCGATGACACGCTTGTGGAGTTCTTCCTCCAGGTGGAGCAATTTCTCACGCTCGCTCTGCATCATACGGCTCACTGGTATACCTGTCCAGCGACTCACAACCTCTGCTATATCGTCAGCTGTTACCTCCTCGCGCACCATGGCAGCGCCGCCCTGGGTGCTCTTCAGCTGCTCCTGAATCTTCTTGATGTCGTCTTCGAGCGCCTTCAACTTAGAGTAGCGAATCTCAGCCACACGCTCGTAGTTGCCCTCACGCTCCATGCGCTCAGCTTCAAACTTGAGGTTCTCCATCTCTTGCTTGTCTTGCTGAATCTTGTTGACGAGAGCCTTTTCGCCCTCCCACTTAGCACGGAAGTCATGCTCCTTGTCCTTCAGCTCGGCTATTTCCTTGTCCAGCTGAGCTATCTTTGGCTGGTCGTTCTCGCGCTTGATGGCTTCACGCTCTATCTCCAGCTGCTTCAGGTGGCGGGTGATCTCATCCAGCTCCTCTGGCACGGAGTCACGCTCCATACGAAGCTTGGCGGCTGCCTCATCCATCAGGTCGATGGCCTTGTCTGGGAGGAATCGGTCGGAGATGTAACGCTCTGACAGCTTGACGGCTGCGATGCAGGCGTCATCCTGTATACGAACCTTGTGGTGGTTCTCATAGCGTTCCTTGATACCACGCAGGATGCTGATGGCATCCACCTCGTCTGGCTCATTGACCATGACGGTTTGGAAACGACGTTCCAGCGCCTTGTCCTTCTCGAAGTACTTCTGATACTCGTTGAGGGTAGTGGCACCGATGGCTCTCAGCTCACCACGAGCCAAGGCAGGCTTCAAGATGTTGGCTGCATCCATGGCACCCTCGCCACCGCCAGCACCTACCAAGGTGTGAATCTCATCGATGAAGAGGATAATCTGACCGTTGGCATTGGTTACCTCCTTGATGACGCTCTTCAGTCGCTCCTCAAACTCACCCTTATACTTGGCACCTGCTACGAGGGCACCCATATCGAGCGAGTAGAGTTGCTTGTTCTTCAAGTTCTCAGGTACATCGCCACGTACGATGCGCTCTGCAAGTCCCTCTACGATAGCGGTTTTACCAGTACCTGGCTCACCTATCAAGATAGGGTTGTTCTTGGTTCTGCGGGAGAGAATCTGGAGCACACGTCTTATCTCCTCGTCACGACCGATAACAGGGTCGAGCTTGCCGCTGCGGGCTTGCTCCACGAGGTTCTTGGCGTACTTTTCGAGGCTCTGATAGTTGTCGTCGGCACTCTGAGATTTCACGTTCTGTCCCTGGCGAAGAGCCTGGATGGCAGCGAGCATATCCTTCTCGTTGGCACCAGCGTCCTTGAGGATGCGTGCGGCAGTGGTGTTGCCCTTCGTGATGGTGAGGAGGATAGGCTCCACGCTCACAAACTCATCGCCCATCTTCTTGGCGATGTCCTCGGCATGGATCAAGATTTGGTTGGTATCGCCAGAGAGGTAAGGCTGCCCTGCGCCCTGCACACGAGGCAGGTGCTGCATCTCTTGCTTCAGAAGCATGGAGATTTGGTTGGCGTTCATACCCAACTTCTGGAAGATATAGTTGGTTACATCAGGTGCTTTCTCGATGATACCGCTGAGAAGATGCACCGGTTCGATGGTCTGCTGACCATTTCGCTGCGCAATGTTCACGGCTTCCTGTACCGCCTCCTGCGCCTTGATAGTAAATTTGTCGAATGTCATAATCTTTACTCCTTTCTATATTTTTTTATTGTTATTATTCTGTTTGTTCTGTTTTTTATTGCTTCCAGCTTTCGCTTTCGGCTTACGTTGTTCCTTTATGCGAATAGTGTGCCCGAGGGGGATAACGGAATGTTTTCCTGCCATTTTGTCTGATTTTGAGGGATTTGCAGCTTTTTTAGATGATTTTGTCTGTCAATCTGTCTGTGGTGGATTCTGTTTGCAAAGATACAAATGATATTGGGCACCGCCAAATTTTGATGTTGAGTTATGTGTTAAGCGGCATTAACAAATGGCCTTTTTTGTGTTAAAGAAAAAAACTCATAGTTTTGCGGGTCGTAACTCATAGTTTTATGAGTCGTAAGTCATAGCTTCTCGAGTGGTAACTCATAGCTTTGTATTCCTGAAATGAAGATAAGTGATTATGATTACGATTACAGTTTTATTTTCCGCAGGGTATACTGATGGCGATGACAATGACAATTACAGTTTTATTTTCCGCACCCTTCATTTCATTTGTTTCACTAATTTCAGTTTTATTTTGCTAAGTATATGTGGTTGAAAATTGTAAGTGAAAATTTTATATTATATATATATATATATAAATATATAATATATACTCTATAAAGGGCATTTTGGCATCTTCATTAAAAACTGAAATATGCGAAATAAATAAAATTGCAGTCTGTTTTTTCGCTCGGAAAAAGAAACTGTAATTGTCATTGTCATCGCTCACCACCTGCGGGGGAAATCTACTGTCATTGTAATCGTAATCAAAATGGGACGTTTCCCGGCTTTCGTCCTCCTCGCTCTTCACCCTAAATTCACCCTCGATTTGCGCCAAATCAATTATATCCCTTAAATAATGTAATTATTGCCCCGGAAATGTTGGTTATTCCAAATATTTTTTGTACCTTTGCACCATCATTTAAAATGTGAAATAGACAATGGCTGAAACAAAGAAAATCAAGACTGCCTTGGTGTCAGTCTTCCACAAGGATGGCTTGGACGAGTTGCTCGCCAAGTTGAATGAAGAGGGTGTAAAATTCTTGAGCACTGGAGGTACTCAGAAGTTTATCGAATCTTTGGGTTATGAATGTCAGAAAGTTGAGGATGTTACCACATATCCATCCATCTTGGGTGGCCGTGTGAAGACTCTTCACCCTAAAATATTTGGAGGTATCTTGGCTCGCCGTGACAACGAGGGCGACCAGAAGCAGATGGAGGAGTATGAGATTCCTTCTATCGACCTCGTAATCGTTGACTTGTATCCATTCGAGCAGACAGTGGCTAGCGGTGCTAGCGAGGCTGATATCATCGAGAAGATTGATATAGGCGGCATCTCTCTGATTCGTGCTGGAGCCAAGAACTTCAAGGACGTGGTTATCGTGCCTAGCAAGGCTGAGTACAGCGTGTTGCTCGACATCCTCAAGAAGAAGGGTGCTGAGACCGACATCGAGGATCGCAAGATGTTTGCAGAGCGTGCCTTCGGCGTAAGCTCTCACTACGATACTGCCATCCACGCTTGGTTTGCTAAGTAATCCGTTCTTGGGGCTATCGAAATCCCGATGGATAACCTCCGTCGGGATGGGATTCTCTCGGAAATATGATTAATTTTTAAGCTTAAAAATAGATATTAGATTTTAGATTAACAAATGGGATTTTTTTCATTTATTCAGGAAATCGCGATGGACTTAGGTACCGCCAACACCATCATTATCAGTGATGATAAGATTGTGGTAGACGAACCTTCTGTCGTAGCCCTCGACCGCCGCACCGACAAGATGATTGCCGTGGGCGAGAAGGCTAAGATGATGTACGAGAAGACACATGACAATATTCGTACTATCCGCCCATTGCGCGATGGCGTTATCGCCGACTTTACTGCCTGCGAGCAGATGATGCGTGGATTGATCAAGATGGTTCACACCGGCAGTCGTCTGTTCTCACCTTCACTCCGTATGGTTATCGGTGTGCCTTCTGGCTCTACCGAGGTGGAGCTCCGTGCCGTGCGCGACTCTGCTGAGCATGCCGACGGTCGTGATGTATACTTGATCTTTGAGCCTATGGCTGCCGCTATCGGTATCGGTATCGACGTGGAGGCACCAGAGGGCAACATGATAGTGGATATAGGTGGTGGCTCTACCGAGATTGCAGTCATCTCGCTCGGTGGTATCGTATCCAACAACTCTATCCGCACTGCGGGTGACGACCTCACTGCCGATATCCAAGAGTATATGAGCCGTCAGCACAACGTGAAGGTATCTGAGCGTATGGCTGAGCGTATCAAGATTCATGTGGGTTCTGCTCTTACCGACCTGGGTGATGAGGCTCCAGAGGACTTCATCGTGCATGGTCCTAACCGCATCACTGCCCTGCCTATGGAGGTGCCAGTATGCTATCAGGAGATAGCTCACTGCCTAGACAAGACCGTGGCTAAGATAGAGAACGCAGTGCTCTCAGCCCTTGAGAACACTCCACCAGAGCTCTATGCCGACATCGTGAAGAATGGTATCTGGCTCTCAGGTGGTGGTGCATTGCTCCGCGGCTTGGACAAGCGCTTGCAGGATAAGATCAACATCCCATTCCATATCGCCGAAGACCCATTGCACAGCGTGGCTAAGGGTGCAGGCATCGCATTGAAGAATGTGGACAGATTCTCATTCCTGATGAGATAATGCAAGCTTTTTTATTGAAGTATTGAGATATTTTAAGTTCCGCAAGTGGACACTCCTGTCCGTTTGCGGAATTTTAATCATATATAATATGTAGTATGCACAACCTGTTAGAGTTTTTGCAGAAATATAACCATTGGTTTGTCTTCCTCATTCTCGAAGTGGTGAGCATGGTGCTGCTGTTTCAGTACAACAGCTACCAGGGTAGTGCGTGGTTTTCTTCGGCCAATGCCGTGACGGGCAAGCTCTATGAGTGGAACTCCGCCATCGACACCTTCTTCTCGCTTACCAAGGTAAACCAGGAACTGACCCAGCGCAATGCCTATCTGGAACACCAGGTGCAGCAGCTCAGCGACAGCCTTGTAGACGTGACCAAGGACAGCACCATCTACCGTAGAGGGCAGTTTGCCATGCTCCAAAACTATAGGCTCATACCAGCCAAGGTGCTGGACAATAGCATCGACAAGCCGGGCAACCTGCTGACCATCGACAAGGGTAGCGCCGACGGCATCCACAAGGATATGGGCGTAGTGAGCGGCACGGGCGTAGTGGGCATCGTATATCTCGTGTCAGAGCATTACAGCATCGTGATACCAGTGCTCAACACCAAGTCGAACATCAGCTGCACCATCCAGGGCAGGGGCTACTTTGGCTACCTGAGATGGAAGGGCGGACGCTCGGACCTGGCATACGTAGAGGAGGTGCCACGCCATGCCCACTTCAAGCTGGGCGACTATGTGGTGACCAGCGGCTACAGCGCCGTGTTCCCTCCAGGCGTGAGAGTGGGCAAGATATTGCACGTGTTCAATTCTGCCGACGGACTGTCATATAGAGTGATGGTGAAGCTCTCCACCGATTTCGGCAAATTGCGCGATGTGTGCATCATCGACGATGCTGCCATGAAGGAGCGCCTCGACATCATGCGCGCAGCCCAAGACAGCATCAAACCATAAATACTGATACATCTCTATTTTAGCAAAATACATATATGAGTATAGATTTAGTAAAACGAATAGCCACCTTCGTGGTGCTCGTGCTGGTGCAGGGACTGGTGTTCAATCACATCCATCTCTTCAACTGCGCCACCCCCTTGCTCTATATCATCATGGTGCTCCACTTCCGCCGCAACCATCCCCGCTGGGCGATATTGCTATGGTGCTTCATGATGGGACTTTGCATCGACGTATTTGCCAATACGCCAGGTGTGGCTGCGGCCTCCATGACAGCCATCGGACTGCTGCAACCTTACCTCTTGGAGCTCTTCGTATCGCGCGATAGCGCCGACGACTTGGAGCCATCCATGTATACCATCGGACCGGGCAAGTTTGTGCTCTATGTAACGATGATCATACTCGTTTATAATCTATTGTTTTTTACCCTCGAAACGTTCAATTTCTTCAACTGGGTGCAGTGGCTATTGTGCATCGGTGGCAGCAGTGTCATCACGCTCATACTCATCATGGCTGTAGAAAACTTCAGAAAAAAATAAGGTAGTTAATATATATGTTGGATTACAATCTTGAGAAACGCAGATACGTGATAGGTGGAGTGGCCATTGCTATAGTGGTCATCTACATGATACGTCTCTTTACGCTTCAGATTATGAGCGACGACTATAAGAAGAATGCCGACAGTAATGCCTTCCTGAAGCAGATAGAATTTCCATCGCGTGGAGCCATCTATGACCGCAACGGCAAGCTGATGGTATACAATCAGCCCTCTTACGACATCATGGTAGTGATGAACGAGGAGAGTGGCCGTCTGGATACCACCGACTTCTGCAACTCGCTGGGCATCACCAAGGAATTCTTCATCCAGCGCATGAACGACATCAAGGATCGCTCCAAGAATCCGGGCTATTCCCGCTACACGCAGCAGCTCTTCATGAGTCAGCTTTCGGACAAGGACTTCAGCGTGTTCCAGGAGAAGATGTTCCGATTCCCAGGCTTCTATGTGCAGAAGCGAAGCATCCGAGAGTATACCTATCCATACGCTGCCCACGTATTGGGCGATGTGGGAGAGGTGTCGGAGAGCGACATAGAGGAGGATGACTACTATCAGCCGGGCGACTACATCGGTAAGCTCGGACTGGAGAAGCACTACGAGAAAGAGCTCCGAGGGCAGAAGGGCGTGAAGATATTGCTGCGCGATGCCCACGGCAGAATACAGGGCAGCTACCAGAACGGCAAGCTGGACCAGCGCCCTATAGCCGGCAAGGACCTGACACTGGGCATCGACGTGAACCTGCAAGCCCTGGGCGAAAGACTCCTGCAAGGCAAGATAGGCAGTGTCGTGGCGATAGACCCAAGAACGGGCGAAGTGCTGGCTATGGTGTCATCGCCTACCTACGACCCTCGCCGACTGGTGGGCAGAATGAGGGGCAAGATGCATCGCTATCTGTCGCAAAACCCTTGGAAACCCTTGCTGAACCGAAGCATCATGGGACAATATCCTCCGGGTTCTACATTCAAGACCACCCAGGCATTGACCTATCTCACCGAGGGCATCATCACCCCGGGCACCGCCTTCCCTTGTAATCACGGATTTTCCTATAAGGGACTCCACGTGGGCTGCCACGGCCACCCATCGCCTATAGCGTTGGTGGATGCCATCAGCACCTCATGCAACGGTTACTTCTGCTGGGGACTCTACCATATGATGGGCAACCGACGCAAGTATAAGACCGTGCAAGATGCCATGACCACCTGGCGCGACTATATGGTGAGCATGGGATTCGGCTACAAGCTGGGCATCGACCTGCCGGGCGAGAAGCGAGGACTGATACCTAACGCCCAGTTCTATGACAAGGCATACCGAGGCTCCTGGAACGGACTCACCATCATCAGTATCTCCATCGGTCAGGGCGAGGTAAACCTCACGCCACTGCAGATAGCCAACCTGGGCGCCACCATCGCCAACAGGGGCTACTACTACGTGCCCCACGTAGTGCGCAAGGTGCAGGGGGAACCTCTCGATACGCTCTATACCCGACGCCACTATACCAAGGCTTCGAAGCGAGCCTACAACTATGTGGTAGCCGGCATGCGCAGTTCGGCGCTCAAGGGTACTTGTAAGATGCTGGCTCGCTACGACTTTGAGCCTTGCGGCAAGACGGGTACCGCCCAGAACCGTGGCCACGACCACTCCGTGTTCATGGGCTTTGCTCCGATGAACAACCCTAGGATAGCCATCGCCGTATATGTGGAGAATGGTGGCTGGGGTGCCGACTATGGTGTGCCTATCGGCGGACTGATGATGGAGCAATACCTGCATGGCAAGCTCTCGCCATCATCCGAGAAGCAAGCTGCAGAGATGCAGGCTCGTCGCATCGCCTACGGCTCTAGCAGCAGATAATGAGATAATTGAGAATTAATAATTAAGAATTAAGAATTCCAAATTGATTATGATGGGGGATTCGTTATTAATAATTTATCATTCATGGCAGATACAAAACAACCAAGTGTGCTTCGCTCACTCGACTGGTGGACGATAGGCATCTATCTGGCGCTGCTCGTCTTTGGATGGGTGAGCGTCTGCGGTGCTAGCTATACTTATGGTGACAATGATATATTCAGCCTCAGTGCTCGCTCGGGCATGCAGATTATCTGGATAGGCACGTCGATAGCCTTGGGATTCGTCATCCTGATGCTCGACGACCGCTTCTATGATACCTTCTCGTATGTCATCTATGGCGTGTTGATATTGCTGCTCTTCGCCACGATATTCAATCCGCATAGCATCAAGGGCTCTCACTCTTGGCTGGTATTGGGACCTTTAAGACTGCAACCTGCCGAGTTTGGCAAGTTTGCCACGGCGCTGGCTGTGGCTAAGTTTATGTCTAGTTATGGCTTCAATATCCAGAAGACCAAGCATTTCTTGGCAGCGGTGGGCATCATCGTGCTGCCTATGATCTGCATCGTGGGTCAGAGGGAGACGGGTTCGGCACTGGTCTATTCAGCCTTCTTCCTCATGCTCTATCGCGAGGGCATGCCGGGAGCCATCCTCTTCACGGGCGTGTCGATGGTGGCTTACTTCGTTGTGGGAGTGAAGTATGAGAATGTGATGATGTGGGATACTTACACCTCGGTGGGCAAGTTTGTGGTGCTGCTCATGGTGCAGATTTTTACTGCGGGCTTGGTCAATTCCTACACGGGCAATAAGAAGCACGCACTCATCATCCTGGGCTATTCGGTGGGCATCACGCTCGTCTTCTCCCTCTTCTCTACCTATGTCATCCCATTCGATGTGGTATGGATTCAGCTCTTGCTTTGCGCCGCCATGATAGGCTTCCTGGTGTATCAGGGACTGAAGACTCGATTCAGGAATTATTTCCTCATCTCCATCTTCTCCATCGGCAGCATCGCCTTCTTCTATAGTGCCGACTATGTGCTCAACAATGTGATGGAGCCTCACCAGCGAGTGCGCATCAACGTGCTCTTGGGACTGGACGAAGACTTGGCTGGTGCTGGATATAATGTGCATCAGAGCGAGATTGCCATCGGTTCGGGAGGCTTGCAGGGCAAGGGATTTCTCAACGGAACGCAGACCAAGCTCAAGTTCGTGCCAGAGCAGGATACCGACTTCATCTTCTGCACGGTGGGCGAGGAGGAAGGATTCTTGGGTTCGGCAGGCGTATTGCTGCTCTTCCTGGCTCTGATATTGCGACTGATGCATCTGGCGGAGCGGCAACCGTTCAAGTTTGGAAGAATCTATGGCTATTGCGTGCTCAGTGTGTTCCTCTTCCACCTATTTATTAATGTGGGCATGGTGCTGGGCTTGACGCCAGTGATTGGTATTCCGCTGCCATTCTTCAGTTATGGTGGTAGTTCGCTCTGGGGATTCACCATCCTGCTCTTCATCTTCCTGAGAATAGATGCAGGCAGAAACCTGGTGAGAAGCTAGACAGCGTATATATATAATAAGGTATAAGAAACAAACTATAATTAAGGTATAAGAAAAAATAAGCCTCAGCTCAATGGTAGAGCTGGGGCTTATTTCTTGCTCTTTTGCTTCAAGTGTAGCTGGAGCTTATTTCTTGCTAGATAATTCTGACTTCGTAATCTTGATGCCGATGTCGCTCACTCCTGGCAAAATCTCTCGCTTCATATCGTGCTGCACGGCGATGTGGATGGAGTCGCCTTGGTGCATCTGATACAGATTGATGGGCACATTGTACTGATAGTAGCTGATGCCCTGACCCTTGCTCACGCCATTCTTGTCGATGAGCTCGCAGTTCACGGTGTCTATCTTGCATTCTGATAGCACCTTGCGCTTGTTGTGGAAGATGGTTTGCTTCACAATGAGCGTGAGACTCATGAAGGGGTAATCGCCCGTGATGCGAAGCCCCAGGCTTTGCTGGTAGGTGCCAGCCTCTGCCAGTGGCGCCACCTCGAAGGAGAGGGTGTCGTTTTTCTCCCAGCCTGCTATCGGAGTATGAGCATACTGATCAAAGACAGTAGAGTGATTGCAAGATGGGAGCAACCATGTTGCTCCCACTGCCATGATGAGATATATTAGTTTTCTCATTTTCTTATGTTATTCCTCTTTTCTCTTATTCCTCTTTCTTGTCGTCTTTCCTGTTGAAGTCGCGACGGCGGTTACCTTTCTTGGGGCGGCGATAGCCGTTCTTCTGTCGGCGCTCGCCATTCTGAGCACGTTGACCTTCGCCATTCTGAGGACGCTGACCTTCATTGTTGCTCTGAGGCTTCTTAGCTCCCTCTGTATTCTGAGGCTTTGGTCCTGCCTCAGCATTATTTTGTGGACGGCGGTTATCGCGTTCACGACCTCTATTATTATTGTTTCTCTTTCTGCGCTTGTTCTTGTCAAATCGACTCAAGTCGGCTTCTGCCAAGAGGTCGCTCGACTTAGCCACTGGCTTAGCCTTGCCATTCTCCATCAGGCTGAGTGGTTTCTCGCCAGCCTTGTTCATCTCCAAGATTTCCTTGGCACGCTCCACGGTGATGGTCTCCAAGTTAGAGGCAAGGTTCTTGTCTGAAGAGTAGGTGATGAGACCTGCCAGGATGTCTACCTTGAACTGATAGAACTCGCCATCGGCAGTTTGCAGCACGGCATCCTTAGGAGGCAACTTGCGGCTCGCCTCCACGTAGTTGTCCACCTCGTAGTTGAGGCAGCATTTCAGTTTGGCGCACATGCCGGCAAGCTTCTGAGGATTGAGCGAGATGTCCTGATAGCGGGCAGCATTGGTGCTCACGCTCACAAAGTTTTTCATCCATGTGGCGCAGCAGAGCTCTCTGCCGCAAGGACCCGTACCACCGATGCGACCAGCTTCCTGGCGAGCACCAATCTGCTTCATCTCGATGCGCACGTGGAAGGTATCGGCTAGCACCTTGATGAGCTGGCGGAAGTCTACACGCTCGTCGGCGATATAGTAGAAGATGGCTTTGTTGCCATCGCCCTGATACTCCACGTCGCCTATCTTCATCTTCAAGCCCAGGTCCTTGGCTATCTGGCGGCTCTGTATCATGGTGTCGTGCTCACGGCTCTTAGCCTCCTTTGCCTTGTCCAGGTCGGTCTGCTTGGCTAGGCGATAGATGCGCTTGATGTCGTCCATCGACTTGAGGTTAGCCTTCTTGATTTGCAGCTTTACCAGTCTTCCGGTGAGCGTTACCACTCCGATGTCATGGCCAGGGTTAGCCTCCACAGCCACGATGTCGCCCTTCTTCAGGTCAAGGTTGTTCACATTATGATAATATCCCTTGCGGGTATTCTTGAATTGCACCTCCACGAGGTCGGTGCTCTCAGCGTTTCCTGGTACGTCGGCGAGCCAGTCGTATGTGTTCAACTGTCGGTCTTGTCTGCCCACAGCCTTACAACAGAGCCCTCTGTCGCATCCATGAAACATTCTGAATTTCATATTCTTGTAGTCCACGATGTTTTATATTTTAATTTATAATTTATAATTAAGAATGAATAATTCAGGCTTTCGCCCTCCTCACTCCAAACTCCTAACTCCTAACTCCTCACTCCTAACTCCAAACTCCTCACTCCTAACTTCCTCACTTCCTGATGAGCAGTACGATGATCTTTAGCGCCAAGTCGAAGAATACGATCTTAGGATTGGCATTCTGGGCGATAAATCGCTTTGACTCCTCGAAGAGGTTGGAGATGTCGATGATGTTCGCCTCGTTGATGAATCGGGCGAAGTTTCGGGCAAAGTTCTCTTCCTCTTGCGTCATATAGCTGAGCTCCGGATTGCGGAAGTTGTACATGAAGCTTTCTCTGAGCATGTGCATGAAGTAGTCTAGCATGCGCTTCTGCTTCTCTCTTCCGAAGGTAGCCACCACGTCGCTCCATTTCTTCAGGTCGTGGATGTTGCGCATATAGGCCAGGCGCATCAGCATGATAAACATGTCCAGATGCTGTCTGTTCTCATTGCCCGAATCTAGTTCTTCCAGAGCCGCATTCCAGTTGCCATTGGCTATGCGGGCTATTCGGTGCGCCATCTCCTGTGCCAAGGCTCTTCGCTCTATGAGGGCTTGCTCCAGCGAGTCATTGTCTATCTTCTTGAAGTCCAGTCGCTGGGTGCGGCTCCTGATGGTTTCGAGCAAGAGCTCTGGGTTCTCGCTCACCAGCAGGAAGAGCGTTTGGCGAGGAGGTTCTTCCAGTAGCTTCAGTATCTTGTTGGCAGCCTGGATGTTCATTCTCTCGGGCAGCCATATCAAGCTGATCTTGTAGCCTCCCTGGCTCGACATCATGCTCAGTTCCCGGGAGATGTTGTCGGTTTCCTCTACCGTGATGATGGCTTGCTTGTTGAAGTCGGCATCCGATTTTCCCATCCGCTGCATCCAGTCGCTTATCAGCACGTATGGACCTTGGCTCAGCAGCATTTCCTTCCACTCCTTGATGAAGTCGAGGCTCACGGGGTTGTGGTCGCCGCCCATGTCAGAGGTCTTGATGGTGGGGAAGGTGAAGTGCAGGTCGGGGTGCTCCCACTTGCGCAGCATGGCTTGGGTGCGCTTCTGCTCTTCGGTCAACTCTTCAGGGGCAGACTCGCGCTCGCCCAGCAGATAACTGGCAAAAGCCAATGCCATGGCTAGCTTGCCGCAGCCCTGCGGACCGCAGAACATCAGTGCGTGGGGCACACGATTCTCCTGAACCATCTCCATCAGACGGCTCCATATATCTTGCTGACCTATGACTTCTTTTCTTAACATTTAAAATAAGATTTTAGCTATTTGCTTCACGCTATCCACTGCCGAAACAGTGAAGAAGTGAACATTGTTGTATCCGTGCTCGAAGAGATCCTTCACCTGCGCGGCGGTCCATTCTATGCCGAGAGCCTTGGCGTCATCATCCGTCTTGCACTTCAATACCTCCTGGGCTAGCTCCTCAGGGATGTCGCAGTGGAATGTCTTTGGCACCACGGTGAGCTGGCTCAACTTGGCAAAGGGCTTGATGGCTGGGATGATAGGCATGGTGATGCCCATCTGGCGAGCCTTCTCCACAAATGCGTAGAACTTCTCATTGTCATAGAAAAGCTGGGTTACGGCGTAAGAGGCGCCTAGCTGCTGCTTCTCCAAGAGGTGCTGCATGTCTTGCTCCATGTTAGGGGCTTCCTCATGCTTCTCTGGATAGCAAGCCACGCCATAGCAGAACTTTTCGCCTGGGTGCTTGATAGGGGTGCCATCGGCAAAGAAGCCCTCATTGAATTGAGCCACTTGCTTCAAGAGGTCGGTGGCATGGGCATGACCATTGGCGGTAGGGGTGAACTGGCGGTCTTCCTTCGCCTTGTCGCCACGCAGCAAGAGTACATTGGAAATGCCGAGAAATTGGAGGTCGAGCAATTCATACTCGATGTCTTCCTTGGTGGCACCGCTACAGATGACGTGAGGAATCACCGGGATGTCATACTTGTTCTGGATGGCTCCGGCGATGGCTACTGTGCCCGGACGGCGACGCATGCGCAGGCGGGTGAGCAGTCCATTCTCCAACTCCTTATACACATACTCGCTGTGGTGAGTGGTGATGTTGATGAATCTTGGTCCAAACTCCTTCAGGGCATCGATGGTGCGGAAAAGAGCCCCTGTGCCATTGCCCTTGAGAGGAGGTAAAACCTCGAACGAAAAGCCTCGCTTGCCGCCCTCATTATGTAGAAATTCTGCTATGTTCATATTACGTAATATCTATTTTTCTTCTTTTTGGTTGCAAATTTACAAAAAAAATGGGGGAAAATAGCAGTTTATACGTAATATTTTAAAAGAAAATGCGTTTCTCTAAACAGAAACTAGCAAAACTCTAATAAGAAATAAACAAATTAGACCTAAAAATAATGGAACAAAATCAATCGGGCTCTAAAGCCTATCTTATCTCAATTGTGATGGTCGCCGTTTTGGGTGGCTTGCTTTTCGGTTACGACACCGCTGTGATTTCGGGAGCCGAGAAGGGTTTGCAGGCATTCTTCATGGGTGCAAGTGATTTCCAGTATACAGACTTCTGGCATGGCTTTACTAGCTCCAGTGCCTTGATAGGCTGTATCATCGGTTCGGCGTTGTCGGGTGTGCTCGCCTCCAACTGGGGACGCAAGCGCTCGCTCATCTTCGCTGGAGTGATGTTCTTCATCTCAGCATGGGGATCCATGTTCCCTGAGACCATGATTCTGCCTAAGGGTGAGCCTAACCTCACATTGCTCATCGTCTTCAACATCTATCGTGTCATTGGTGGTATCGGTGTGGGCTTGGCTTCTGCCGTCTGTCCTATGTATATCGGTGAGATTGCTCCTAGCAACATCCGCGGTATGCTGGTGAGCTGGAACCAGTTTGCCATCATCTTCGGTCAGCTGGTGGTTTACTTCGTCAATTTCTTTATCCTTGGCGATCACATCGCTCCTGCCATCCAGAGCATCGGCAATGGATTGAACCAGATCATGAATCCTACTGATGCTTCTTGGGCTATCGAGACGGGCTGGAGATACATGTTTGGATCGGAGATGGTGCCAGCGGGCTTGTTTGCCCTGCTCATCTGCTTCGTGCCAGAGACTCCTCGTTATCTAGCCATGGTGGGTCAGGACGAGAAGGCAGAGCGCATCTTGGCTCGTATCAATGGCGCTGCCGAGGCTAAGAAGATATTGGATGAAATCAAGAATACAGTTACCGAGAAGACTGAGAAGTTGATGACTTACGGCTTCCTCTGCATCTTCGTGGGTGTGATGCTCTCTGTATTCCAGCAGGCTGTGGGTATCAACGCTGTGCTCTATTACGCTCCTCGTATCTATGAGGCAATGGGATTTGATAACCCTATGGTGCTCACCGTGTTCAATGGTATTGTGAACCTGGGCTTTACCTGTGTGGCTATCTTCACAGTAGAGAAATTGGGCAGAAAACCTCTGCTCATCGTGGGTTCGCTGGGTATGGCATTGGGAGCCATTGGTGTGGCTATCACCTTTGGCAATCCTAACTTGCAGTTGCTCTGCATGGTATCCATCATGGTTTACTCAGCTAGCTTCATGTTCTCATGGGGTCCTATCTGCTGGGTGCTCATCGCCGAGGTATTCCCTAATACCATCCGTGGCGCTGCCGTAGCCATCGCCGTAGCCTTCCAGTGGATATTCAACTGGATAGTCTCTACATCCTTCGTGCCACTCGCCAACAGTATGGGTTATTGGTTCACCTATGGCTTGTATGGCGTCATCTGTATCCTCGCTGCCATCTTCGTATGGAAGCTGGTGCCAGAGACCAAGGGCAAGACCCTGGAGGATATGACCAAGCTATGGAAGAAAGATTAAGCAAATCTATATCGTAATCTCAAAAAAACGACGAGGCGCAACCTTCATCCCGAAGATTGCGCCTCTAATAGTTTTCTTTTGTTTAATTTTTAAGAGAGTATTAACATATATATTTGTAAGTGTAAGTTTCTTACTTAGAGCTCCATCTCGAGCATAGCGCAGTAAGCCTGTGCATAGCCGCCATAAGTGTATGTTTTCAGGGCACTGGTCTTAGTTTGACCATCTACGAGCACTCTTCCTGGAGTGATATATACACCGAGCTCCTTCTTGTTGTTGGTCTTCTTTGTGCCGATGTAAGCTAAGCTATAGTTGCTCAAGCCGCTGTAGAACTGAATCTGCACCTTCTTGCCATCAGCGTTGGTGTAAGTGATGTCTTGAGTTGCAGTGATAAACATCTGCTGATTGTAGTTGTAAGGCACCAACTTGATCTTCAAGTCCTGTGCAGGCAACTTCTCAACTTCTGCTTTCAGTGTTGCATCGTTGAAATACTTAGCAAACTTGCTTACCTCAACCTGTCTCATGGTTAGCATACTATCGCTAGGAGTTACATAGCAATAAGTGGTAACAGAATCCTTGTCAAACTTCTCTGCATCTGTAGTGCCTACGCTGCCAGGGAAGAGGATTCCACCATTGTGCATGCCCTGAATCTGGCTGAAGAGAGCCTGGGACTCCTGAGGTGTAGGCCACTGGAATCCATCGCTGTCGCCTGTATTACATGATGTGAAAGCAAAAGCCAAGAGGCTCATTGCCAATACTGAAAGTAACTTAATCTTCTTCATTTTCTTTAATCTATTATTTATGTTATTTATTTTGTTCTTGCACTATTTTCCTTTTTTTATTTTGCGCTATTTTCTGTTTTCTAGCACTATTAAAACGCAAAGATATAAAAATCTTGCATCTTTTCTTAGTTAATATCAGTTAATTCTTCTATCTCTTCCACATAAAATGCTACTTTTGTGGCATAATCAACTAAAAATAGAAGATAATGAGAAGATTAATGAGCAGTAAATGGAAGTCAAGAAGCTGCATTTGGCTCTTGGCGTTGATGGCACTGATGCTGATGCCATCTTTCATGCCGAGCCAGACGGATGTGGCAGGTTTGGAAATCCCCATCTATAAGGGCAAGTTGTCGCAAACCATCAAGCACCGCACTGCCTACACCGTGTCTTATAATCATGATACCCGACAGCCTAACTGGGTGGCTTGGGTACTGACTCGTGAGCATGCGTCTGGCAATTTGCCTCGTGCTGATTTTGAGGATGATATGGACATGCCTTCGCCTAAGGGGACCAAGGCAGATTACTACAATAGTGGCTATGACAGGGGCCACATGTGCCCTGCGGGAGATAACAAGTGGAGCCAGAAGGCAATGAACGAGTGCTTCTTGATGACCAACATGTGCCCCCAGAACCACAGTCTGAATGCAGGTGTATGGAATACCATTGAGCAACAATGTCGCACCTGGGCTAAGAAGTATGGCAAGGTATACATCGTCTGTGGCCCTGTGTTCCTGAACAAGCAGCATCGCAAGTTAGGCAAGAACAAGGTGCTGGTGCCCGATGCCTTTTTCAAGGTCATCTTGCGCACGGGCAAGAATCCCCAAGCCATCGGTTTCATTTGCCGCAATCAGTCGCAGAAGGGCAAGAAGAAAAATGAATTTATGAATTCCATCGATGAGGTGGAGCGCATCACCGGCTATGACTTCTTCTCCAAGCTACCGGATAATATAGAGAAGAAGATAGAAGCGAAGGCTGATATCAGTCTGTGGTGAGAAATAGCGAGAATACCATGAAAAAGTTCCGTTTGAAAAATTGTCGGGATTACTGGACTCGAACCAGCGACCTCGCGCCCCCCAGACGTGTGCGCTACCAACTGCGCCAAATCCCGAAAACAAAAAAGGATTTCCGATTGGGGAAATCCTTTTTTATTGAAGAACCAGTGACTCGCATGGGGCTCGAACCCATGACCCCAACATTAAAAGTGTTGTGCTCTACCAGCTGAGCTAGCGAGTCAATCTCCAACTTTTGCTTGAAAAGCGAGTGCAAAGGTACGACATATTTTTCAAATAACCAAATATTTAGTCGCTTTTTTGCTATTTTTCTTTATTTTCGGGCAAAATATCAGCTTCTTGGCTGCTTTTCCCCTTCGTTTCGGTCGTTAAATCCGAAGAAACGACATCTTCCACTGCGTCGTATTTGGGCTTCTCTTTCGTTACATACCTCTGCCAGTATGCGATGAGAAGGGTGGTGAGTGGCAATGCCACAATCAAGCCGATGAAACCCAACAAGGCTCCCCAAATGGAGAGGCTCAGAAGTAAGATGGCTGGGTTCAGTCCCATGGCCTTGCCCATAATCTTAGGTGTTACCACCATGTCGGTTATGATCTGCACCACGCAGAATACCAATACTGCCAAGCCGAATACCAGCCAGAAGTTTTGCCCAGTATCTGCAGCCTTGAGCATGGCAAGGAAGGCTGTAGGGATGAGGGCGAAGGTGTGCAGATATGGCACCAAGTCCATGATGCCTATCAGGATGCCCAGACCTATGGCCATCGGGAAACCGATGATGGTGAAACCGATGCAGAACATGATGCCCATGCACAGTGCTACCATGCCCTGACCGCGGATATAGTTGTTGAGCTCTCGCTCCACATCTTGCATCAGCGAATGCCAGAAAGGACGATTCTTCTTAGGGAAGATGCGCACCCAGTTGGCTGTCAGCGTCTCGTAATCGAGCAGGATGAAGAACATATATAATAATGTAATCATCGATGCCACGATGCTGATGAGGATATTGGCAGTCTGTCCCACTACGGAGAAGAGTTTAGGCATCGTAGTCTTGAGGGCATCGCTGAAGTCCTTGCTCTTCAAGAAGTGCTCTATCTGGGCTTGGTTGTCTTGCAGCCAGTGCTTGATGAGCGCCGTGAGATTGTTGGTGTGGGTAGTCTGATGCAGCCATCGGGTGAGTACATCTCCCAATTTATCAAACTGGTCTATCATCGGAGGGATGATGAGCCACAATACACCGCCTATGACTGCGATAGCCGCTCCCATGGCCAGTATGATGGAGAGCGCACGCACCTTGACATGGAGCTTATTCTCGATAAACTTCACCACAGGGTAGAGCAGATAGGCAAAGAACCATGCTATGAAGAAAGGTAGCAATACCTCGCTCAGATAATTGGTGATGAACAACACCGCCAAGACGATGAGGGCAATGCCAGCCCATCGGATAAATCGGTCAAATGTAATTTCCTTTGGCATAATATTCAAACTTTGAATTTTCAACTTTGAACTTTGAGTTTTGAACTTTGAGTTTTGAACTTTGAACTTTATGATTAGCTAATGCTATTGAATTCTTCACTCTTCGTTCTTCACTCTTCGTTCTTCACTCTTCGTTTCTGATAGCCTTTTGGTAGCATTCGCGGCAGAGAGGCTCATACTCGTCCTTCTCACCCAGGAGTACTCGCTTGTCATTGTGCACCAGTCGATGGCTCACATACGCCAGGGCGCCGCACTTCACGCAGATGGCATGCACCTTGGTCACTTCATCGGCGATGGCGCATAGGGCAGGGATAGGACCGAAGGGCACGCCCTTGTAGTCCATGTCGAGGCCCGCCACGATGACGCGCACCCCACGATTGGCTAGCTCATTGCAAACCTCAACCAAGCCATTGTCCAAGAACTGGGCCTCGTCGATACCAACCACGTCGATATCCGAAGCCAATAAGAGGATGGATCCAGAAGAGTCAATAGGAGTGGATCGGATAGAGTTCTGATCATGGCTCACTACATCTTCCTCGGAGTAACGAGTATCCAGCGAAGGCTTGAATATTTCCACCTTCTGCTTGGCGAACTTAGCTCGCTTCATTCTTCGGATCAATTCCTCTGTTTTGCCAGAGAACATAGACCCGCACACCACTTCAATTCTTCCGGGACGGTGTGCCTCCCCAATTAGATTTTCTGTCATTTCGGGGACAAAATTAATAATAAGGTTTTAAAAAATGCAAAGAAACGCCGACTTTTTTTGTTATGAAAGATTTATTAACTACATTTGTACCCCGTATGGGCATATTATATATCGTACCGACTCCAGTTGGCAACATGGAGGACATGACAATGCGAGCCATCAGAATCTTGAAAGAGGCTGATCTTGTGCTTGCGGAGGACACGCGCACGTCGAGTGTCCTGCTGAAGCATTTCGATATTCGAAATCGCTTGGTTGCACATCATAAGTTTAATGAACATGGCACTTCGGCGGGCATCGTAGACCGCTTGAAGGCAGGTGAAACGATCGCCCTGATTAGCGATGCGGGTACACCAGGCATCAGCGACCCAGGCTTCTATCTGGCTCGTGAGGCGGCTAAGGCTGGCATCACGGTGCAGACTTTGCCAGGACCTACTGCTTGCATCCCAGCCATCGTTTCCTCGGGATTGCCTTGCGACAGGTTCTGTTTCGAGGGATTCATTCCGCAGAAGAAGGGCAGGCAGACTTATCTGGAGTCGCTCCGGGATGAGGTGCGCACGATGATATTCTATGAGTCGCCTTATCGAGTGGTGAAGACCCTGCAGCAGTTTGCCGAGGTCTTTGGCGAGGATAGGCTGGTGAGTTGCTGCCGCGAGATATCCAAGGTGCATGAGGAGAGTGTGCGTGGCACGTTAGCTGAGGTGATAGCCCACTTTGAGGAGACAGAGCCAAGGGGCGAGTTTGTCATCGTATTGGCAGGCAAAGACCCTAAGCAACTCAAGGAAGAACTAAAAGAAAAGCGACGCGAAGAGCGTAAAAAAAATAAGTATCAAGAATAAATTTATAATTAAGGAGAATAATTATGAAAAAGCTATTTTTTGTGGCATGCTTGGCAGCCCTTTGCTTGGCTGGTTGTAACAACGGCAGCAAGAATTCAGCCGACCAGGCTGGTGTTAATCAGTCTGATTCACTGAATGGTATTATCGCTCAGAAGGATAGTGAAATCAATGACTTGATGGGTACTATCAACGACATTGAGGAGGGATTCCAGCAGATTAGCGAGGCTGAGAATCGTGTGAGCCTGATCAAGAATGGTGAGGGCGTCAACAAGAAGCAGCAGCTCAAGGAGGACGTGCAGTTCATTGCCAACCGCATGAAGCAGAACCGTGAGCTCTTGGCTAAGTTGGAGAAGCAGCTTGCCAACGGCACCTTACAGAGCGAGCAGCTCAAGAAGACCATTGCCAACCTCGCCAAGCAGTTGGAGGCTAAGGACAAGCAGCTCCAGCAACTTCGCCAGGAGTTGGATAGCAAGGACATTCATATCGCAGAACTTGATGAGACCATCAACAATCTGCACACTAAGTCTAACCGTCTCACCAGCGTGAACCGCAAGCAGGGCGAGACCATCAATAGCCAGGACAAGCAGCTCAACACCGCTTGGTACGTATTCGGCACCAAGAAGGAACTCAAGGAGCAGCATATCATTGGTGGTGGCAAGGTGATGACAGGCAATTTCAATAAGAACTACTTCACCAAGGTGGATATCCGTGACGTCTCAGAGATCAAGTTGATGTCTAAGAGCGCCAAGCTTCTCACCACCCATCCATCTAGCTCTTATACCCTGGTGCGTGATGCCAACAAGCAGTACACTCTGCGCATCACCAACCCTCAGATCTTCTGGAGCACCAGCAAGTATCTCGTAGTTCAGGTTAAGTAATAGACTTATCTCTTTCTAGCAAAGAAATCTTGCATGAGTGCGCGGCACTCATCTTCCAATACGCCCGATGTAACTTGTGTCTTAGGATGCAGTGCATCGGGCGCATATTTTGTATACCCACGCTTCTCGTCTCTGGCTCCATACACCACGCGGCTAATCTGTGCCCATCCCAAGGCTCCGGCACACATCACGCAGGGTTCCACCGTCACGTAGAGGGTGCAATCCTTCAGGTATTTTCCGCCCAGTAGGTTGGCACCCGATGTGATGGCTTGCATTTCGGCATGGGCAGTAACGTCGGTGAGCATCTCCGTGAGGTTGTGAGCTCGCGAGATGATGCGGTCTTTGCATACGATGATAGCTCCCACTGGTATCTCGTCTTCATCAAATGCAGCCTGCGCTTCCATCAGGGCTCGGCGCATATATTCTTCGTCTTTTTTCTTGATATCTTCCATGTTTTATCGTTTTCTGTTATTTTGTTATGCAAAAATACATAAAAAAGTTTGAAGTGTGAAGGAAAAATGTTATTTTTGCAAGGTAATCGTGCTTTTAGGGCACAATAAATGGATAAAACGATGGCAGAACATAATGAATTGGGCAAATGGGGAGAAGATGAGGCTGCTCTCTTCTTGGAAGATGAGGGCTACGTCATCTTGGAGCGCAACTGGCGCTTGGAGCATCGTGACCTCGATATCATAGCCCTCACGCCCGATGGCGAAACCTTGGTGATTATAGAGGTGAAAACCCGCACTGCCGCCGAACTGCAAGAGCCGGAGCAGGCTGTAGACAAGCGCAAGATGCGCAATCTGGCTGTGGCAGCCAATGCCTATCTCAAGACTTGCGGTATGGATAAGGAAGTAAGATTCGACATCATATCCATCGTGGGCGAGGCTAGGCAGGTGCGCCACATCGAACACTTGAAGGATGCCTTCAATCCGATGCTCGTCATCTAGGCTGTCATATAATATATATAATAAGGTGTAATGAAAACGAATATCATCAGATTACAGGAGATAGATTCTACTAACAGATTCCTCAAGAATCTGGATTCATACGATGAAGAAGCGCTCACCGTTGCCGTTGCCGACTATCAGACCTGCGGCAAGGGGCAGGGTTCGCATACTTGGGAGGGAGAGCGAGGCAAGAACCTCTTGTTTAGCCTCTTGGTTTGCCCTCGCTGGGTGCCCGTTCGTCAGCAGTTCTTGCTTTCCGAGGCAGGTGCGCTAGCCATCAAGGAGGCGCTGGATACATACGCCGAAGGTTTCACGCTCAAGTGGCCTAATGATGTATACTGGAATGACAAGAAGATAAGCGGCACGCTGATAGAGACAGCCGTCGACTCCCGTGGCATCAAGCGTTGCATCTTTGGTGTTGGCATCAATATCAATCAGACCCAGTTCTTGAGCGATGCCCCCAATCCCGTGTCTTTGGCTCAAATCTTGGGACACGAGGTGGATAGGGAAGAGGTGTTGCAGAAGATTCTCGAGGCATTCGAAAGATATTATGAGCTGCTGAGAAGAGCCGACTATCAGGATGTTTCGGGCATCTATCATCTCTCGCTCTATCGCCGCAAGGGTTATCATGGGTATGAGGACCAGGACGGCAAGTTTGAGGGAGCCTTCGTCGAGGTAGAGGATGATGGGCATCTCATTCTTCACGATAAGCAGGGCGTGATTCGTTCCTATGCTTTCGGTGAACTAAAGTTTTTGTAAAATATAAATTCAAAATATTATGGCAAAGTTTAAGAGAATACTTTTAAAGTTGAGCGGTGAGAGCTTGATGGGCAAGCAGAGTTTTGGCATTGACCCAGAGCGCTTGAGTGATTATGCTAAGCAGATCAAGGAAGTTCACGAGATGGGTGTGCAGATAGGCATCGTGATAGGCGGTGGCAATATCTTCCGTGGATTGAGCGGCAGCCAGAAGGGCTTCGACCGTGTGAAGGGCGACCAGATGGGTATGTGCGCCACGGTCATCAATTCGCTGGCATTGAGCAGTGCCCTCGGTGCATTGGGCGTGAAGAACAAGGTGCTCACAGCCATCCGCATGGAGCCTATTGGCGAGTTCTACACCAAGTGGAAGGCCATCGAGGCTATGGAGCAGGGATACATCTGCATCTTCTCTGCCGGTACTGGTAGCCCTTACTTCACCACAGATACAGGCTCTTCGCTCCGTGGCATCGAGATAGAGGCCGACGTGATGCTCAAGGGTACTCGCGTGGATGGCATCTATACTGCCGATCCAGAGAAGGATCCTACCGCCACCAAGTTTAAGGACATCACTTACGATGAGATCTATACCAAGGGCTTGAAGGTGATGGACCTCACTGCCACTACCATGTGTAAGGAGAACAACCTGCCTATCTATGTATTCAACATGGATGTAGTGGGCAACCTGAAGAAGGTGATGGACGGCGAGGAGATAGGAACTCTCGTACATAATTAAACGAATCTATAAATACAAGAATATAGAAAATTTCCAT
Organism: Candidatus Segatella intestinihominis; assembly: GCA_900548535.1. Lineage (GTDB taxonomy): Bacteria > Bacteroidota > Bacteroidia > Bacteroidales > Bacteroidaceae > Prevotella > Prevotella intestinihominis. The sequence goes on from URLG01000011.1 coordinate 26,907, forward strand.
TAAAAACGAAGGCTGGCACGATGTGATGTCGTGTCAGCCTTTTATTTACTTTTAAGTCAAAATGAGGTCTCTTCACAGAGACGAATATTCTTTTTTTGAATTACAAGAGAGCCTGGAACTTCTCGTTGAGAGTAGCCTTAGAAGCTGCGCCCACGAACTTGTCCACCAACTGGCCACCCTTGAAGAAGAGGATAGTAGGGATGTTGCGAACACCAAACTCCATGGCGATGTCGTCATTCTCCTCTACATCGCACTTACCAACTACGATCTTGCCATCATATTCGCCAGCAAGCTCAGATACGATAGGGGCAATTTGGCGGCAAGGACCGCACCAAGTAGCCCACAAATCTACTACCAATGGCAACTCGCCATTCTTGTAACTCTCGAAGTTTTCTGTTGTAATTGTTACTTCCATTTTCTTACCTTATTTTATTTATTCTTTTTTCTTGTTATTTGCGCCCACCTAAATGGGTACTGCAAAGATAAGCAATATTCGTGTAATACACAAACTATCTGCCAACTTTTTGCAAAAAAAATACCATCTTTTAGTTATTTGGCGCTCCATATCCTAGTTTATCTGGTACGACATCTTCGGATTCGCCTTGATAAATTGTATCAGGTCATGGCTCACGCCTACCGACTGGTCTTGTGCGCGCATCAGGATATTGGTGTTGCTCTCAGCGTCATGTATTTGCAGATAGAGTTGGGCTCTGCCTTCGTCCTTGCCCACCAGTGTCTGGATGTCGTTGACCAGCGTATCGTCTATGATGGTACTGTCCACGGTGATGGTGAATCGCTCTATGCGGTTTTCCTTGACCGTTTGCAGATATTCCACGGTGCTAATCTTGAAGTCCAGATAGGTGCTGTTGGCATATCTAGGAGCGCATTTTGCCGTTACGTAGATGGTGCTTCCCTCTACCATGACGCCGCGCCACTGTCCCCAGTCCTCGCCAAAGAGAGCCAGCTCGCCAGAACCCTCGAAGTCTTCGATGGTTACAAATCCGCAAGGCTTTCCAGTCTTGGTAAACTTGGATTTCACCTCGGTGATGATGCCGCCAAAGACGATGTCTTCCTTCTTGGATAGTTCCACCTTGTCGCCTAGCTCGGTGCAGTGCGTGTTGCACATATTGTTGAGTATCAGCTCATATTCATCCAGAGGGTGGGCTGATAGGTAGATGCCCACCAGTTCGCGCTCCTTGTTCAGACGCTCGATGGTGCTCCATGGCTCTGCGTCTGGGATAGGAGGGGTGGCTATCTCTACGGCATCGGCACCGCCAAAGAGTGAAGTGGCTGCCTCTTGCTGTTCTCGCTGATATAGCTGTCCGTATTTCACGAGTGTGTCGAGGAATATCTCGCCCTTGCTGTTCTTGCCAAAGAAGTTCTCGCGCTTGATGTCGAAGCTGTCGAATCCTCCGCTCAGTGCCAGGGTTTCGAATGCCTTTCGGTTCACATTGGAGAAATCTACTCGCTCAGCGAAGTCGAAGATGTTCTTGTAGGGTCCGTTCTTCTGTCTTTCCTCCACGATGGCGTCGGCGGCAGGGGCTCCCATACCCTTGATGGCAGAGAGTCCGAAGCGTATTTCGCCATGTTCGTTCACACCGAATGCCCTGTAACTCTCGTTTACATCTGGTCCCAGCGTCTTGATGCCCATGGATTGGCATTCCTCCATCAACTTGGTGATTTCGGTGATTTGGGCAAATCGGCGGGTCATCAGCGCAGCCATGTATTCGGCTGGGTAGTGCGCCTTGAGGTATGCCGTCTGGTAAGCCACCCATGAGTAACAGGTGGCATGCGACTTGTTGAAGGCATAGGATGCAAACTTCTCCCAGTCGCCCCATATCTTCTCCAGTACCTTAGGGTCGTGTCCGTTCTCCTGTCCCTGCTTGATGAACTTAGGCTTCATCGCATCTACGATGGCTTTCTTCTTCTTACCCATCGCCTTACGCAGGGCGTCAGACTCGCCTCGGGTGAAGCTGGCAAGCTGTCGGGAGAGGAGCATCACTTGCTCCTGGTATACGGTGATGCCATAGGTATCCTTCAGATATTTCTCCATGCAGGGGATATCATACTTGATTTCCTCCTGACCGTTCTTGCGGGCAATGAACGATGGAATATAGTCCATAGGTCCCGGACGGTAGAGGGCGTTCATGGCGATGAGGTCCTCGAATACCGTAGGCTTCAGTTCGCGCAGATACTTCTGCATACCAGGCGACTCAAACTGGAAGGTACCGATGGTTTGTCCCTTTTGGTAGAGCTGATAGGTCAACTCGTCGTCGATAGGGATGGTGTCCAGATCGATGATGTCGCCGGTGGTCTGCTTGATTACCTTGCAAGCCTCCTTCATCTCCGAGAGGGTCTTCAGTCCCAAGAAGTCCATCTTGATCAGTCCGGTCGATTCGATGACATGGCCATCATACTGCGTTACGGCAGTCTTCAAGCCAGGGAAGTCAGGGTCATCGGCAGTGGATACTGGTACCCAGTTGCTGATAGGGTCACGACAGATGATGAATCCGCAGGCGTGGATACCCGTACCTCGGATAGTGCCTTCCAGCATCTTGGCATACTTGATGGTGTTGCTCTCCCTAGGGTCGCTGGAGAATTCTGCCTCCTTCAGCTCTGGGGTATACTTGATGGCATTGGTCAGGTTCATCTTGGCTCCTTCTGGCAGTCGGTCGGGGATAGCCTTGCAGAGGGCATTTGCCTTGTCGAGTGGCAATTTCTCCACGCGCGCCACATCCTTGATGGAGTTCTTGGTGGCCATGGAACCGTATGTGATGATATGAGCACAGTTCTCGTGACCATACTTATCCATCACCCAACGCAATACCTTGCCTCGACCATCATCATCGAAGTCGGTATCGATATCAGGCAGGTTCACACGGTCTGGGTTCAAGAAACGCTCAAACAGGAGGTCATACTTCAGAGGGTCTATCTTGGTGATACCCAGGCAGTATGCCACTACAGAACCAGCGGCGGAACCACGTCCTGGCCCCACCATTACGCCCAGCTCTTCACGGGCAGCTCGGATAAAGTCGCTCACGATGAGGAAGTAGCCAGGGAAACCCATGGTCTTCATCACGTGCAACTCAAAGTTCACATGTTCGTCCACATTCTCTGGCAGTGGGTCGCCATATAGTTTCTTGGCTCCCTCGTAGGCAAGGTGGCGCAGGTATTCTGCCTCAAACTTGATGCGGTATATCTTGTCGTAGCCGCCCAGTCGGTCTATCACCTTCTGACCCTCCTCGGGTGGCAGTGGGTTCTGTCCGTTCTCATCGGTGGTAAATTCCTTGTATAGGTCTTCCTCCGATACTCGCTCACGCAGCTGTTCCTCCGTACCGAAACTCTCTGGGATAGGGAAGAAAGGCATGATAGGACCATGGTCGATGCTATAGATTTCCACCTTGTCCAGGATTTCGAGCGTATTGGATAGTGACTCAGGGATATCGGAGAACACCTCATTCATCTCCTCACGGGTCTTAAACCACTCTTGCTTGGAGTAGCGCATACGGTTAGGGTCGTCCAGATCCTTGCCTGTGGCGATGCAGAGCAGATGGTCGTGAGCCTCGGCAGTCTCCTTGTCCTCGAAGTGGCAGTCGTTGGTGCAAACCAGCTTGATGTTGTATTCCTTGGCAAATTCCACCAATACCTTGTTAGCCTTCTGTTGCAGTTCGTAAGCCTCTCGGTTGGCAAGGATTCTTGGGTCGTCTGGCACCTTGTGGCGCTGCAACTCCAGATAGTAGTCGTCGCCAAAGAGGTTGTGATACCATTCGCATGCCTCCCTGGCTCCCTCTATGTCGCCCTTCAATATCTTGGAAGGCACCTCGCCGGCTATACAAGCCGAGCATACGATGAGGTCCTCGTGATATTTCTCCAGGTCGGCACGGTCGGTACGTGGGCGCATGTAGTATCCATCCACCCACGAATTGCTCACCAGCTTGATGAGGTTCTTGTATCCATTATAGTTTTTTGCCAGCACGATGAGGTGGTAGCCGCTCATGTCGCCCTTGTCCTTCTCCTTGTCGGCCTTGGTGCGTCGAGCCACATACATCTCACATCCTATGATGGGCTTGAAAGGTTCCAGTCCTTCCTTCTTTCGGTCCTTATTGATTTTGGCACAGTAGTCGGTTAGCTCCTTGATGCCAAACATCACTCCGTGGTCGGTTACCGCCATACCCTTCATGCCGTCCTTGATAGCCTTGTCCACGAGATGCGGAATCTTGGATTGACCATCGAGGATGGAGTACTGGGTGTGTACGTGTAAATGAACAAAATCTTCCATTTTTTGTCTTGAAATTCGTATTTTGAGCCCAAAGTTACAGCTAAAAGTTGATATTACCAAAAGAAAAGTGGCAAAAATTTGCAAAAACCACAAAAAACACGTACCTTTGCACCTAGTATAAACATTATCCTACCTATGGGACAGAAAATAAAGAAACTGAAAAAGATAAGATTGCACCGCGAGGGCACCGATCAGTTGGTGTTTGGCGGTATAGCGTTAGTAGCCATTGCGGCTATATTGTGGGCAGCGTTTGATACCAAGATTCCGTTCTGGATCTTCTTGGTAGTCTTTGGCGTGGTGTATTGCATCGTGCTCAATTTCTATCGTTGCCCTATCCGTTATCTCAATGTAGAGGATACGGACCGGTTGGTGGTGGCACCAGCCGATGGCAAGATTGTGGTCATCGAGGAAGTGGACCATGCTCCTTACTTCAATGACCGCCGCTTGATGATTTCCATCTTCATGAGCCTTTGGAATGTACATGCCAATTGGTTCCCAGTGGATGGCAAGGTGAAGTTTGTGAAGCATGAAGATGGCAAGTTTATGAAGGCTTGGTTGCCTAAGGCAAGCGAGGAGAATGAGCATGCCGATACGATGATTACCACTCCCGAGGGTGTGGATGTGCTGTGTCGCCAGATAGCTGGTGCCGTGGCTCGCCGCATCGTAACCTATGCCAAGGAGGGCGAGGAGTGCTACATAGACGAGCACCTGGGCTTCATCAAGTTGGGTTCTCGTGTCGATGTATACCTGCCTGTGGGCACAGAGGTATGCGTGAAGATGGGACAGAGCACCACGGGTGATCAGACCATCATCGCTAAGTTGAAGTAAAATAAAACAGTAAGGATATAAAATAAAATGAGTATTAAGAAGCATATACCTAATACGATAACATGCTGCAATCTGATATCGGGTTGCGTAGCTACATCGTATGCTTTGGGCGGCAACCCAGAGATGGCTTTGTTGTGGATTATCATCGGAGCTACTTTCGATTTCTTCGATGGCATGAGCGCACGTTTGCTGCATGTGTCTTCGCCTATCGGCAAGGAGCTAGACTCATTGGCTGATGATGTAACCTTTGGCGTGGCACCTGCCACCATCGTGTTCTCTCAGCTCTTTGTGATGGAATATCCGGGCTGGCTGGAACCTTTGCGCCCAGTGTTGCCATACGTGGCATTCATCATTGCTGCCTTCTCGGCGCTTCGCTTGGCTAAGTTCAATCTCGACGAGCGACAGACCAGCTCCTTCATCGGAGTGCCTACTCCTGCCAATGCCCTTTTCTGGGGCTCGCTGGTGGTGAGCAGTCCTGCATGGCTCACGGGCTATTCATGGTCGGTGTTCTTGGTTTTGGCTTTGGTTCTCGTTACCAGTTATCTCTTGGTATGCGAGTTGCCTCTCTTCGCCTTGAAGTTCAAGCAGTGGAGCTTTAAGGGCAATGAGGTGAAGTATGGCTTTGCGGGTGCCACGGTGCTCATCCTTGTCATCTCCATCATCGCCGAGGGCCCTCGAGGCTTTCTGGAGGGATGGTGGCTCATCATCTTGGTCTATGTATTGCTCTCCACCTTATTATATATAAGGGGCAAGAAATAAATACAGGAAAAGCGCAAGCAAAAAATACTGGGAGGGCAGGTAACAAACCTGCCCTCCCTGTATTTATTCCTGCCGTTAGAACTCCACGGTTCTGGTGCCATCTTCCTCGGTAGTGATGTGTACCTTGGTGCAGTCTTCTGGCAGCAGGTCTTCTATCAGTTCTGGCCACTCCAGGAAGCAGAGGTTGCCACCGTAGAAGTAGTCCTCATATCCCATGTCATATACCTCGTCTATCTTCTTGATGCGATAGAAGTCGAAGTGATATACAGGGTCGCCGTTGCCAGCAGTGTATTCGTTTACGATGGCGAAGGTAGGCGATGTGATGACGTCCTCCACGCCCAGTTCTTCGCAGATAGCTTTGATAAATGTTGTTTTGCCGGCTCCCATCTTGCCATAGAAGGCGAAGACTTTGCCATTGCCCATGTTCTCCAAGAATTCCTTGGCAGCTACATGGATGTTGTCCAATGAGTCAATCTTGATTTTCATATCTTTGTTTATTTTCTTAAATTCTTCTCTCTTCGTTCTTCACTCTTCACTTCCCTAGTTTCTCTTTCTTGGTGTCAGCGTGATGAGCGGAATGAGCATTTCTTCCATCGAGATGCCACCGTGCTGGAAGGTGTCTTTGTAGTAAGACACGTAGTAATTGTAGTTGTTCGGATAGGCGAAGAAGGCATCTCCGTAGGCGAACACATACGATGTGCTCAGATTAGGGGCTGGCAACTGTGCCGTGTGGGGATCCTTGATGGCAAACACCTCCTTGGCGTTGTAGGCTAGGTTTTTGCCCAGCTTGTAGCGCAGGTTGGTGTTGGTATTGCGATCACCGATAATCTTGATAGGCTTCGAGGCACGAATGCTGCCGTGATCGGTGGTGATTACCACCTTGAAGTCGCTCTGTGCCAATCGCTTGAATAGCTCTGATAGCACCGAGTGGCGTAGCCAGCTCTGCGTGATGCTGCGATAGGCACTCTCGTTGTTGGCTAGTTCGCGCACCATCTTCGATTCTGTACGGGCATGTGAGAGCATGTCGATGAAGTTGATCACCAGCACGTTCAGGTCGTTCTGCTTGCATTCGTTATAGTGCTCCAGGAATCGGTCGGCACCCACCGAGTCGTTTACTTTGTGGTAGCTAAACTGGTAGTGCTTTCTGAATCTGTCCAGTTGCGTCTTGATGAGCGGCTCCTCGTTCAGGTTCTTGCCTTCCTCCTCGTCCTCATCCACCCATAGTTCTGGAAACATCTCTGCTATCTTGTTGGGCATCAAGCCACTAAAGATGGCATTTCTGGCATACTGTGTGGCTGTGGGCAGAATGCTCATATACATGTCTTCGTCGATGTCGAAGAGGTCGCCTATGTCTTGCGCCAACATGCGCCACTGGTCGTAGCGGAAGTTGTCTATCATGATGAAGAATACCTTCTCGCCCTGGTCCAGCATAGGGAACAGGTTAGTCTTGAAGATGTCTGGGCTCATCACTGGTTTCCCCTCCACAGCCTTGCCTATGTTCTTAGGGTCCACCCAGTTCAGGTAGTTCTTGGCTATGTATTTGGCGAATCCGTTGTTGGCTTCCTCCTTCTGCATGTTCAGCATTTCGGTCATGGAGCTGTCGGTGTCGCTCAGTTGCAGTTCCCATTTCACCAGTCGCTTATACACCTCCATCCAGTCTTCGCAGCTGCGGCAGTCCATCATTTGCATGGCTATCTGCTGGTAGTCTTGCTGGTATCCGCTCTGCGTCACCTCGGTCATGATGTCCCTGCGGTGAATGTTTTTCTTGAGCGAAAGGAGTATCTGGCTTGGGTTCACGGGCTTGATCAGATAGTCGGCTATCTTTGATCCGATGGCTTGGTCCATGATGTTTTCCTCCTCGCTTTTGGTACACATCACGATGGGCGTAGCGGGCTGTATGTCCTTGATTTGCTGCAGGGTTTCGAGTCCGCTGAGTCCCGGCATCATCTCGTCTAGCAGGATGAGGTCGTACGTTTGCTGTCGGCAGAGGTCGATGGCGTCGGCACCATTGCTGGTAGTATGCACCTCATATCCCTTCTTTTCGAGGAATAGGATGTGCGCCTTCAGCAGTTCTATCTCGTCGTCCACCCAGAGTAATAATCCGTTGCTCATATTTATCTTATGTTGTTATTTTGCTTTGTCTTATGTTGTTATTTTATATTGCATTCATCTTCGTGTGCAAAGATAGTTATTTCTATTGAATTATCCAAACCTCGCCATTTATTTTTGTGATTTGTTACACATTCCCCCTCTGTTTCCGTTCACATTCTTTATTTCCTCAAGTATGTGTAAACTCTCGATTCTGATACCTTACTATATATAGGGGCATCTTTGTTTCTTTGAAAGAGACAGAGGGGTCCCTATCTTTTTTTTTTACAAACATCAAAAATATATACGTATTATGTCAAGAAACAAGAAAACATCAGAGTCGTTATTCCAGTTCATGAACCTCCTCATCGCCCTGTTGCTGAAGAACGGGCAATACCGCACCATGTTGCATTACAAGGCAACCCTTAATAGCTTTAAGCGATACCGGGACAATAAGGATATTGCCCTAAGAGAGATAGATGCAGAAGTGATGCGTTCGTATGAGGCTTACCTGCATCATACGGCAGGGGTATGCAAAAACACCAGTTCCTTCTATCTCCGCATCCTCCGTTCCACCTACAACAAAGCTGTGGCAAAGGGACTGACGCCACAGCAGCATCCCTTTTCGGAGGTCTATACCGGCATTGCCCCAACCCGCAAGAGAGCCATACCGGCTGAATCTGTCAGCCAGATCAAGCATTTGGAGTCGGTCAAGGATCTCACTCCCAAAGAAGAGATGGCAAGAGATACATTCCTGATGAGTTTCTATCTGCGTGGTATCTCATTCATCGATCTGGCTCATCTCCGCAAATCCGACCTCAAGGACGGTTATCTCCATTACACCCGAAGCAAGACAGGTCAACGCCTCACCATCCGATGGGAGAAGGAAATGCAGGAGGTGTTGGAAAAGTATCAGGCGCAGACCGCCTCCTCACCTTATCTCTTCCCTTTCCTTGTTGATGCTGGAAACAAAAGTCATGACAAAACTATTGACAAAAAGCAGGAAGAGGTGCGCCTGTATCACAATGCAGAATCCCGTATCTCCTACCATCTCAGGAAACTAGGTGCTAAGATTGGAATCAAGGGCAAGCTCACTCTCTATGTTGCCCGCCATTCCTGGGCAACGGCGGCAAGAGACAACAATATCTCTATCTCCGTCATCAGCGAGGCATTGGGACATCACTCCGAGACCACCACACAAATCTATCTCCGCTCCATCAAAAGTTCAGAAGTGGATGACGCCAACGCCAAAATTCTGGCAGTCCTATAAGCCACAAAAAAGAATTAAAAGAGGGATTTTTGTAAAATGAACCAAAATGAACCAGTTTTTCTGAATCTTTACATAAGAGACACAGAAAAATCGAAAACTTTCGTTCAATCAACGACTTAGGAAATTGTGCATGAAAAGAATAGTAAAATAATGTTGATTTTTGTAGAATGATATTATTTTTTTAACACGCATAATTTGCTAGTTTCCAACAATTTTTGTATTTTTGCAGGGAGATTCTGTGTCTCTTATGTAGAGATTCTGATGAACGACATCAAAAAACGAACTTGATTCGCATGATGAAAGAGACAAATATACAATCACAGGTTACGTCCACTATTGCAGGGGACGACGGCGAAGCCATGGCAAAAAGTGAAGAAAACGCTAAGAAAAAGGTTCAGGAAAAGCCTAATGAAGGGCTTGAAAAACCTTGTGATGCAGGATGGTATGTGGCTGTAGTGAGAGTGAATTGTGAAACGAGAATAGCTGATTCTATACGGATTCATCTTAATTACGATCATGTTTGGTTTGATTACTGGATTCCCAAGGTAAAAGTGGTTTATGTTGATAAGCGTAGCCTCAAGCGTAAAGTGAAAGAAAAGCTGTTTCTTTCCACTTTCATCTTTTGTAACGTTTCTCCGTCACAACTTGATAAGATTCGCTTCCGTTCGGATGTGTATAAGATGCTGACGATGCCAGGTCAAAGGAAAATATACCAAATTCCCGACCAGGTTATTGCCAATTATCGGCATTTTGTTGAGAATGATGAAGAGCCTGTCACTGCTGCACCTGTTCCTTTGAAAAAGGGTATCAAAGTGCGAGTAGTGGCAGGCAGCATGAAAGGTGTGGAAGCCTACGTACAGAGCTATAATGGCAAGAAAGCCATCATCGGCAGCGAAATCAAGTACATCAGTGGTGCCACGCTTACAATAAGTCGAGATTTACTCGAAATTGTTGAAAGCTAAAGCCCAGCTGCCAACATCCAGACACGGACACTCCTTTGGCGTAGTTCCAGGCAAATCTCGATGCCCCACAATCTTCGCTTTAGGAAAGAGAATCTTCAGATTTCTGAAAAGATCAACGAGTCTCGTTTCCTGTTCAGCCGTCATGGTATTGCAAGGCTTGCCATGCTCATCAAGACCGCCCTCATAGCAGATGCCGATAGAACATCTATTATAAGGTCTGGCGTGCGCACCCACCTCAAGCAGTTTGCGGTGCTGCGTCATCTTCCCATCCTTACGGATATAGAAGTGATAGCCTATATCATAAAACCCGCGAGCCTTATGGTCACGGCGCAGTTGTTCTACACTGTAGTCCTGATTGCATCGGGTAGCCGAGCAATGAAGAACGAGGTATTTCACCTCCTCTTCCGTCATCATTTGAAATCTTCTCATGATAATTGTACATTATAAATTATACATTATAAATTGTACATTATAAATTGTACATTATAAATTGTACATTATAAATTATACATTATAAATTGTACATTATAAATTATACATTATAAATTATTAATTGCACCTGCGCATGAGCTAACACCCAGTGCCGTCAGGGCAGCGATGAGAGCTTGAACGACAGCATTCACGATTTGAATCCAAGAAATCTTCTTGGTTCCCGAATTTTGATTTTCATTGAAATTGATCATAATAGTAAATGAAATTAAAGATAAAACATCAGTTAGATAGCAAAGAGGTGGCTGTCCCCAGCCCTAAGCTGGGCACAGCCGATGGATTATACCTACAATCCTACATTCTCTCCGCCAGGATTGCTGCCGCCACCAGGATTGCTGTCACCACCAGGATTGCTGTCACCACCAGATGGGGTCGTACCGCCATCGCCAGATGGCTTGTTGCCACCAGTGTTGTCCTTCGAAGCATTGGCCTTGCTCTTGGCCTCCGCCAAATCGACGGTGCCCTTGCCAGCCTTCTCAGCCTTGAGGGTAGCAGCTTGAGCAATACGACTAGCCACGAGCTTAAACTCAGCTTGGTTAATCAGGTTCTCAAAGTCCACACCAGGGTTGAAGTTGATGTTCACCGACTTGATGTTGTCCTCGCTAAACTTCTCGATAGACTCCGCACCCTCGCAACTGAGCGAGATGCTGAATACACCGAGCGAACCCAACTTAATCTTGTTGCCGTTAAGCAGTTGCTCCACCAAGCAGTCGCACATGTCCGTCAAGATGGCCTTCACCAAACCACGGCTGTAGCCAGAGTTGTGAGAAGCAATGTGCTTTGAAAACTTGTCAAGATCCCAAATCTCACGAACTTGGTTCTTGGCGTAAGCCTTAGGACCATCCTCAGGCTTGAGGTAGTTGGTCATCAAAAATACAGAATACTCAATCATAATGAATCCTTTCTTTTAAAATGTTAATACTAATGTTACCTATGTCTCACTCGAAAGTCAGAATGTCGAATGCCCAGGGTAATGAATTCTTCACTCTTCACTCTTCGTTCTTCGTTTAACTGATGCAAAGGTACAACATTTGAGAGGCAAAATCAACTTTATGGAATAGCGTTGAATAACCATTGAATATTCGTTGAACAACCATTAAATACCCCTACAAAAAATGGAAGAAAACAGCAAGTCTAACGTGACTTTCAACATATACGGAGGCAATAACCAAATCCTCCCCAATGCCACAGAAGCCGTACAAAACTTCTATGGCGACCAATTCGCAGACCAAAAGCTCCATTCAGAGGGCGAATCTACCGACAGCACCAATGAAGATGAGCAACGTCTCGCTATATATATTAATAAGGTGGAATCACTCCGAGGTTACATCTCCCTCCTCACCGCTTGCAAGACAGCAAAGGAAGTGGGCGAGGTAGTAGCCACGATGTGCCAGAACGAGGAGGCGATAGATGCCGACCTTATCGCCAAGAAAGATTTCATCCATCTCCTCCTTCCATTCCTCACGAATGTGAAGACAGGCAAGGGAGTAGATAATCTCCGCATCTACATCAACAATGCATGGGATGCAAGAAAAAAGGCACTCCGCCAACAAAATCGATGAAATAGCCCTCAAAAAGTATATTATATTACTTGCGCAAGTATATTATATTACTTTGCCAAGTATATTATATTACTTGGGCAAGTAACCTCAATACCCCCAAAAGTATAAGTTATGAATGATACTAATATAAACGTACAGAATGGTTACAACCAGATAGCTCCTAATGCTACCAATCAAATTCAGAACTTCTATGGTTTTGATTTTGCCGAGAAGCTTCTCAAAACGAAGGAGTGTCCTTTGACATTGGTTGTGCTTGGAGCTGGAGTGGATGCCACGTTAGGATTGCCAACATCCTCCAGCCTTGTTCCTCGAATCGTGGAATATCTAGAGAGCGATGAGGGTAAGGCTGTTGATGCAGTACTTCGCAAGGCAATCGGCAACGTGCGCTTTCATTTCGATAAATTCGTAAACAATGCCATTGATCGTTTGGCGAAAGATTTAGATAAGGAACTCCTTACCATCTGTCGAAACATCACAGAAGAATTGAATCACAATTCAAGTCTTTCTGATGATCAGCGTAAGCTGGGAAATCTTATCATACGCCTTTTCGGTAAAATCATCGACATCAAGAAGGGAGCAGCTATAGATGCAGAAACAGAGATGTTGATAGAAGAGGTGTTGGGTACAACAGTGAAGGATGACACCATCATAGACTTCACTCACATCAATTATACGGAGACCTTCAAGTCGATTATCGTGGAAATCTTGCAAAAAAGTATGTATGAGGCAGAGAATCCAATCCTTCGTCATGTATATAAGAATATCCTCGACATCGAGCAGTTGCTCTCCAACTATTTCTATGGCTTTTATACAGGACAAATCAGTTATGTGCGAGATTATCTCTACATATCATGGATTTTATGGGCTTACCTGGTGAATGAAGAGCAGCGGATGGTGCAGCAAGAGAATGCTCAAGCAGACAAGCCTAATCTCTATGCTCAGATTAAGAATTTCGGTAGTCAACAGAAAGATGCTACCTGCCAGTTGCTCACGTTCAACTATACCTCGTATGCAAGCCAAAGTTCAGATACGGCTCTCTATTTTCATGGTTCCCTTACGGAATATGTGGATGTAGAGAATAAGAACGACTTCAAGTTGGAAAACTTGCAAGACATCGATATAGAGGCTTTCTTTAAGAATCAGTTGGCTTCAGAAATCAGCTTTGCTCCTGATAGAAAGTCCCTTCCAATCCCATCATTTATGCCGCCATTGAAGTTGCAGACAGTGATTTCCAGGAAGTATATCGACATTTGGTATCAAGCCTCCCAGATGTTGTTACGAGCTAATCGAATCATCATCTTAGGTTATTCTTTCAGTTCTCCCGATAATTTCTTCTGTGATTATTTGCGCGAGAACAGGGATGCCCAAGTCGTCATCATAGACAAGAATATAGATGCCGTAAGTCGTAATGTATGTCGTATTCTGCAATTGGTTCCAAATCGCTACAGCCGTCAGGTCGAAAATGGCATAGAGCACCGCCGTTATGATAATAGAGTAACCATAGTTGGTGCCGATTTGGCAGAGATAGACTTAGATAAGTACGGAAGATAAATTTTCAGCAATATAATAGCAAGTTGTCCCCAGCAACAGTCAGGCGGTCCCAGCCCGCAAAACATGGCGAGGGAAAGAAGCAAGCTGTCCCCAGGCGGTCCCAGCCCGCAAAACATGGCGAGGGCTTTGATGCCCCGCCAACCTTAGAGCGAAGCGGTTCTGAGCACCGGAGGGCGGTTACATCCTTTCCCTTAATGGTTAAGGGAAAGGCTTGGTTAGGGATTAAGGACCTCCCTTTGGATAAAGGGCTCTTGTCCCCTATAAGGGGAACCGAAGGGGTCGTAAAGACTATTGAACGGAGGAATTCGAAAAATACCCTAAATTCACAATAACAGAATTTTATCGCAAATATCATTCACAACATAAAAAGGTTGGAAGGGCGCAAGCCTAGTAAAAAATATAATTTGGCAACTTTTCTCAGAATTTATTTGGTGATTTCGAGAAAAAAAACATATCTTTGCACCATCTTATGTTTAATAAAATAGGAGGTATATATTATGTTAATGACAAGTAATGCAGTTCAAGATAGAGTCGTTCCTTATTGGAATGAAATCAAAAAATGGGACAAGAACGAGAAATTGGAGCTGATAGCTTTGATTTCCAATTCGTTAGTGTCGGAAGAAACACCAGATGCCTCTGAAATGGATGACTTTTGTAGCCAACTTTCACCAGATTTAATGCAAGGCTTAGCAGAATTTGCGGTTAAGGAGCATCGTGCAGGACGTTGTATTCCTCATGAGCAAGTTAAGGAATCTATCATGGAGTCTATGCTTATCCGCAGAAAGATGGGGATAAGGACTATAAGTCTATACATCCATGCTAAGTAGTGAAGAATTTCTCTTAAATCCTTGGTGATTACGAAATAAAATTGTACTTTTGTCGCTATATTAGCAATAAAAATGTATGATTATGGCAAACGACAATAATATACAGCCTGTGGCTGATGATTCACAGATAGTACTCTATCAACCAAACGAAAGTGTAAAACTTGAAGTGAAGTTAGATGCTACTCATGAAACGGTGTGGCTTACCCAACAGCAAATAGCAGATCTCTTCGGCACCAAGCGTCCTGCAATAACCAAGCATCTTGGCAATATATTTAAAAGTGGAGAATTGAATCAAAATTCAGTTAGTTCCATTTTGGAACATACTGCCTCTGATGGCAAAGTATACAAGACGCAGTTCTATAATTTGGATGCAATTATTTCTGTAGGATATCGTGTCAACAGTATCAATGCTACAGCCTTTCGAAAGTGGGCAACGGGTGTGCTAAAGGATTATCTTCTTAAAGGATATTCTGTCAATCAGCAACTATTGGCTATGCAGCGCCAATTAGATACACGGTTAGATGCACATTCACAACGCATGACTCGAATCGAGGATACTCAAGCCAAGCAGCAACAGCAGCTAGATTTCTTTATTCGGACCTCGACCCCTCCAGCCGAGATGGTCTTCTTCGAAGGCGATTTCTATACCGCAAGAGTTGCTTTGGAAAACTTAGTTCGTACAGCCAATCATCGAGTAATCATCATAGATGGTTATGTTTCATCGCTAACTCTAAGTGTACTTGATGTCCGTAAGTCAAATGTAACAGCTACAATTTACACGGTTGGAGTAGGTCAAGGAATGCAACGCTTGATGGAGGAGCATGACCGTCTCTTCCCCGATAATCATATTGACATCAGAAAATGGCGTAACGAGTCTCATGACCGATGGCTTATTATAGACGATAGCCTCTATCACTGTGGTCATTCATTAAATGCCAATGGCGGTCATAAGATTTCCGCCATAACCCTGATGGGAACCTCCCCAGAGGTAATCCTATCAAAAGTAGAATAAAAACAATATTCCTCATTCGAGCGACGGCAAGTGCAGAGCGATACTGCAATGAGGAACTATTCTGGCTGTCCCAATCAGCAAGCTATAGTAAGGCGGTCCCATCCCGCACAACCTGGCGAGACCTTTGATTGGTCCGCCAACCTTATAGCGTAGCGGTTCCGAGCACCGGAGGGCGGTTACATCCTCTCGTTCCTGAGGAAAGAGAGGCTTGGTGAGAAAGGTGGAGCCTTCCTTAACGGTAAGGAAGGACGGGTAGGTTTTCGAAAATCTTATAATAAGAACAAAAGTTAAAACAAAAACAATGAATATAATCAAAACAAATATTGAAGGCGTTCTCATTATAGAGCCACGCCTCTTCCGTGATGCTCGTGGCTACTTCTTCGAGAGCTTCAGCGAGCGAGAGTTTGAAGAGAAAGTCTCTCCAATCTTAGGTCACAGTGTTCACTTCTGCCAAGACAACGAGTCAATGAGCAGCTATGGCGTCATGCGAGGTCTGCACTTCCAGCGCCCACCATATACACAGAGCAAGTTGGTACGCTGCGTAAAAGGTAGAGTACTTGATGTAGCCGTAGATATTCGCAAAGGTTCACCAACCTATGGCAAGCATGTAGCCGTAGAGTTAACCGAAGACAATCATGTCCAGTTCTTCATTCCAAAGGGCTTTGCCCATGGTTTCGCCGTTCTCTCAGAGACTGCCGTCTTCCAGTACAAGTGTGATAACTTCTATCATCCTGAGGCAGATGGAGGAATCAGCATCCTCGATGACACTCTCGGTATCGATTGGAAAATCCCAACAGAACATGCCAATCTTTCTGAGAAAGATACGAAGCATGCCATGCTGAAAGACTTTGATTCACCTTTCGATATCAATGTAAATTTATACAATTAGGGTCTTATGGCTGATAAAGAAGTTTTAGAGCGAATACTCTCGATGCTCCCAGAGGAGTTTCAAGACATTTACGACGATACGATACCAGAGGCAAAGGAGATTCGTAAGAAGATGGGGAAAAAGGTTTCTTCCGTAAAGTCCTATTCCTGTGCTATGCCGATGTTTGAAGACATTCGTAAGCTCAACTACAAAGGTCAAGCCCAGGTCTGCAAGACTTTTCACCAATACTTGACGAAGCATCCCAAAGTGGTATCCTTCTTTCTCGACCGTTTCGAGGAAACCTATTCTCGAATCAATATGAAAGACTTGGAGGAAGCCATTGAATGGATAGGCTATGCTGTGAATGATATGGATAATGTCATTTCTGAGATAGATTATAACGACCCAACGACCTTCTTTGATATTGAGAAATCAATGGGGAAGGTGATTAGTAAAGAGCTGAAGAGTAATTCTCTTAAATAAGAAATGCATGTCGTTGATTTATCGTTTGTAAATAATCAGACCTCCTTACTTGCATGAAAGAAGGGGATAAGGACTATAAGCCTATGTTTCCATGTTACTATGTTGGAAAAATAGATGAGGTGAAGAAGTTTGCTTGAGTGTTCTTGAATAATCCTTTGTAAAAAATAATAATAAAAAACATATTGGTGTTGCTACTTTAAATATAGTGGAGACATTGTATTGGTGATTTTCGATAATTTTTAAAAAAGAAATATAAAATGAATATTGCACTTTTAACAGCTGCCGGTTCTGGTACAAGAATGGGGCAGGATATACCAAAGCAGTTCATGAATATAGATGATTGTCCTGTAATTATCTATACTATGCAGGCTTTTCAGAATCATCCTCAAATTGATGCAATTGCAGTAGTTTGTTTAAAAGGATGGGAAATGGTTTTGAAAGCTTATGCTAGTCAGTATGGAATAACCAAGTTAAAATGGATATTTCCAGGTGGTGATAGTGGCTTTCAATCTATACGAAATGGATTGTTAGGATTGAGAAATCAAGGTGTAGGTGATAAAGAGGTTGTTATCATCCATGATGGAGTACGTCCTTTGGTTTCTGAAGATATTATTTCAAATAACATTAAGGTCTGTAATGAATATGGTTATGCTGTAACTGGACTTCTTTGTAAGGAAGTAATCATGGAATTTCACGCTGATAGACAGAGCTTAAGTTATATTGATACTCCTCGTGAACGATTGTGTCGAACCCAGACTCCTCATACTTATCATTTAGGAACTATTTTGGCTGCACAGGAAAAAGCTCTTCAACAAGGTTTGGGAGGAAGTAAAACTGCTGCAATGTGCCAGATGGTAGGTCAGATTGGTATTGATGATCAACATTTGGTTTTAGGTTCAGAAAAGAATGGACTTAAATTGACTAATGTTGAAGATATTGAGTTGTTTAAAGCATTACGTCATGTGTCAAAGGCTCCATGGCTTAAATAATAATTGATTGTACAATGGAAAAATTTAAGAATAATGTACTTTATCAAGAAGATATTCATAATATTTTGTCTTCAATTGATACTGAAGAGTTTTCTGGTAAAACTTTTCTTGTAACAGGAGCAACAGGTATGGTGGGAGTAATGCTTATTGATGTTTTGATGAAACTTCCACATACTAAGGTTATAGCTGTTGGTAGAAGTAAAGCTAAGGCACAAAATCGATTGGGGGAATACTATGATAATTCTAACTTTAACTTTATAGAACAGGATGTACAAGTTCCATTTTCTGAAGATTTAAAGGTAGATTATATCATTCCTTTGGCAAGTAATACTCATCCGATGGCTTATTCTCAATATCCTATAGAGACTATGCTAATTAATATAGAAGGAGCACGAAATGCTTTAGATTTAGCTGTTTCTAGTAATGCGACTGTTATTTATCCGTCAAGTGTAGAAATTTATGGTAATTCTGAAGAAGGACATTTTTTTGTAGAAAATAGCAATGGTAAATTGAATTTAGCGAATTCTAGAGCATGTTATACGGAATCTAAACGATCTTGTGAGGCATTATGCCAATCATATAAATCAGAACGTAATGTTAAAATTAAAATTGTTCGTTTGTGTCGTATCTTTGGACCAACTATGTTGATGTCAGATACAAAAGCTTCTTCTCAATTTATTATCAAAGCTATCAATAATGAAGATATCGTTTTAAAGAGTGAAGGTAACCAATATTTCTCATATATTTATGTTGCTGATGCTGTAGCTGCTATTCTTTATGTATTGCTTAAAGGACAAGATGGAGAGGCATACAATATAAGTAATTTAGATACAAATGTTCATCTTAAAGATTTTGCAAGTCAATGTGCTTTGTATAATAATAAAAAGGTTCTTTTCGACTTGCCGTCTGAAGCAGAGAAGAAAGGATTCAGTATTGCTTCTACTGCAATCTTGATAAATGATAAACTCTTATCTTTAGGTTTTGTCCCTTTACATAATTTACGTGAAGGCATTAGAAGGACGATAGAAATACTTAAAACAAAATAAAATGTCTCTGTATATTTATGTAATAATTTTATTAGATAACAAAATATAAGCCGAGCTATTTTCATACTTTCAGAAAGAAGGAGTGCATAAGAAAGTTCGGAGCATTTCGCTTTCTGATGAGGAATTGAATAAGTGCTTGAATCACATATAATTTATGTCACAAGATAACACAAAAAAGAAATCAGTTAAAGGAACCATTTGGAGTTTTGCAGACAATTTTATGACAATAGGTTGCTCTTTTGTCATAGGTGTTGTATTAGCGAGACTTCTTTCACCATCTGATTATGGTACAGTCGGAGTGTTAAGTATATTTCTATCACTTGCTAACGTCTTTGTTGATTGTGGGTTTGGAACTGCAATCATCAGAAAAAAAGAAAGAACACAAGAGGATATGTCAACCGCATTTTACTTTAATGTAGGATTAGGAATATTTGTATATCTTGTATTGTTTCTCATATCACCATTAGTGGCAGACTTCTTCAGAATGCCAATTTTGAAAGTCTTGCTTAGGGTATTAGCTTTGTGCGTGTTCTTTAATTCTTTATCAATAGTTCAGACAGCTCAGTTTACAGCGAACTTAAAGATAAAAACAATAGCTGCCGTAAATGTTTGTACACAGATACCAATGGGACTTGTTGGTATTTATTTTGCCTACAAAGGATTTGGAGTATGGACTTTAGTTATTCAGCAAGTGGGAAGTTCGTTTTTTAAGACATTATTACTATGGGTACTTTCCAAATGGAGACCATCGTTAGTGTTTAACAAGGAGTCTTTTCATTACCTTTTCAATTTCGGTTGGAAATTGTTAAGTGCCAATTTGATAGGAGCGTTTTTCAATGAGATTTACTCTTTTTTCATAGGCCGTTTCTTGGGCGCAAGCAAGTTGGGCTTTTATTCGAAAGCGAATAATTTAGCCACGCAGCCAAGAAGCATCTTGACAAATGTCATTAACAGAGTGGTTCTTCCTATCATGGTGGAAACGCAAGGAGATACAGACAAGGTGCGTTCCGTTTATTCACGGCTCATTCAAATGGTTTGTTTTGTGGTTTTCCCAGTGTATTTTCTTTTGATAGCAGTCGCTCGGCCTTTAATTCTCGTCCTTTGGACATCCAAGTGGGAGGCTACAATAACGTTATTCATGATTTGCTGCGCAGGTTTTTGTTGGGGACCAATAAGCCAATTGAACTTTAGTCTTCTTCAATTGTTGAATCGTACAGACTTGACCCTAAAGTTGGAGTTTTTCAAAAAGCCAATCTGTCTGATGTTGCTTTTATGCGGTGCTCCGTTTGGCTTAACAGGTGTAGTTGTCAGTTGTAGTGTTTATAACGTTGTAGCGGCTATTGTAAATATGTATCCTACCAAAAGTCTTCTTGACTATGGTTATTGGCTTCAATTTAAGGATATTTTGAAATATTTAGGTATTGCAGTATGCGCTTTTGGTGTTGCTTACATCAGCTGTTGCTTAATAGATAATAATATTTTATCATTATTGATAGGAACAATTGTGTATGCAGCTATTTATCTGCCTATTTGTTATGTGTGCAAGCTGGCTGCTTTTAATGATTTCAAAAACATTATTTTAAAGAAATGAGAAAAAGATGAAAGAGAAAGTTAACATCAAAAAGATACAGCATTTTATCATGTGGTGGGCGACCTATTGGAGATGGAACTTATTATATAAGTTGCTATATAATAAGTTACCTATCAATGAAAAGAAAATGTGTGTTATAAGTTGGAGAGGAAAGTATTTCAATTGTAATCCTAAAGCGATTGCTACATATATAGGTAATCACAATCAAATGAGCTTACAGATTATAGCAGTAGTGGATAATCCAAAGCTTTATAAAAACAAATACCCAAACATTAAGTTCGTCAAGACAAAATCAGTTGCTCACTTAATTGCCCAATTATCATGTAAAATTTTTATAGCTAATGTACGTATGTCTGAGTTTGAGAAAAAATCAGGTCAGATTTATATACAGACTTGGCATGGAATGGGACCTAAGAAATCAGAGAAAGACAGCATAGAAGCATTAAGTTATGAATATATTCAGAATGCTATCAAAGATTGTAATCAAACAGACATCATGCTTAGTGGTTCCAAATGGCAAACGGATTGGATAAGAAATTCCACATGGTATAAAGGACGAATATTAGAAGTTGGTACTCCACGAGACGATTGTTTTTTCATTGCTAATGAATATGAAACAAAGAAGAATAGGGTATATGAAACTTATCATATCAACATAGATACCAAACTCATTTTGTATGCTCCTACTTTTAGATCTTTTGGAGAAATAGCTCAAAATAGTTTAGATGTAAATACTTTGTTGCAAACTTTTTCAGAAAAATTTGGGGGCAATTATGTGTTACTTCTTAGATTACATCCAAATGTAGCAAGACAACCATTACCAGAAATATATGCAAAGTACCTTTCTAAAAAAGTGTTCAATGCTACATCATATCCTGATATGCAAGATTTATTATGCGCTTCAGATGTATTGATAACCGATTTTTCTTCTGTCTCTACGGAGTTCGTCATGCAAGATAAACCCTGTTTTTTATATATCCCTGATTATAATACTTATGATAGAGGCTTGTACTTCAAGCCTGAAGAAATGCCATTTCCTTATAGTTTTGATGAAAAACAATTAATACAAACTGTACAGTTGTTTGATTTTAGCAATTATGCAAAACGACTTGCGTCCTACAAGGAGAAAATAGGAATGAGTGAAAATGGTACTTCTTGTGTGAGAATAGAAGAATATTTAGAGCCTAAAATCCGCAAGCAATCTCAATGGCAATCTCAATTGCAGTAAAGAGCTTGAACACTATGCATCATGATAGTATGAGCGTGAATTTTGTCCGATTTGTGCATACCTTCCCCTTACCCCACAATGCGACTTGAGGCAATACGCAGATTAAAACCATAAGGAACGGACTTTATCCGAATCCAGTTTTGAAAGGTCTTGCATAAGCCCGGTTTTCAGTATAGATATTCAGCACGTATTGCCTTGCTGTCATGATCCACTTGGCAGGTACGGAGATGAAGCTGAAGACAAAAGCCTTTATGCGACTCGTTTCCTTGAGCCCGAAAGCCTTGGTGTCAAGCTTGCTAATGATGGTCTTATAGAAATTGTGTATCAATGCCGTAAGCAGAAGGAATACGGTGTTCTCTGACATGAACGACTTGGGGAGCCTGTTCCAGCCGAATCCGTTGTTCATATCATCGAATATACGCTCTTTGCCCCCACGCTTGTTGTAAAATTCGACGATGTCTCTTGTTGATGAGTCATAATCGTTGGTAAGAATGCATCTGTAGGTGTATTCACCTTCCCACAAGTCAAGCTCTCCATCCATGCGCTTTTGTCTCTGAATGACAAGACGATAGCACTTGCCTTCCCATTTCTCAACAAGAATGGAATTGAGTTCAAACTGGATGCCGTTGATTTCCTCCGTCTTCCATCCCCTCAGTGAAAACAAGTCATCGTAGAGCGAACTGCATCTGTTGGCGCGGATGTAGAAGTGCGTGCAATGCTTCTCTATCTCACTGACAATTTCCTTCGAGCACGAACCACAGTCGGCTCTGAAGCGATTCACACGGATGCTGTTGGCTTCCAGTAGGGCAAAGAATCTCTTGTGGGTCTCAGCCTGATAAAAGCGCACATTTGTGTTGCCATCGCTGTTCTCGACATAGACAATCATGTCACCGATGACATATACGCCAGGTCTGTAGCCGAGGAACTTCTTGTATGTCGGTTTTGCATCATACTTCTCCGTTTCAAGGAACTGATGGTCAAAGTCAACAT
>URLG01000012.1 GCA_900548535.1 Candidatus Segatella intestinihominis
ACTAAGATAGGTGAAAAATCTGACATGGCAAAATCCTGAGCAACTTTTTGTTGCTCAGGTACTTATAAATAAAGTTAAATCAAAGTGTTGCGGAATTAAGGGTCATATAAATTTTGCTGTATTGAACAGTTTCTAGGAGAAATAGTTTCAATTTACTTTGGGGGATGTTAGAAACTTTAGGAGGTTAGCTAGGCAAGCAAGTCTGCTGGAATTACGTCAGACATATTACAATGTTGTTACAACTTGAATAAATCGTCATAAATATTTCGCCAAAAGCAGATTTCTTATTAAATTTGCAACCGAAACGTAACAAACATTTCCGCAAAACAAAACATTTATGGATACAAGTCATTATCTTGTGATATTTTTTCAGATCCTGGGATCTCTGGCATTGCTCATCTACGGTATGAAGGTGATGAGTGAGGCTTTGCAGAAGATGGCGGGATCTCAGTTGCGCCACATTCTTGGGGCGATGACCACCAACCGATTCACGGGCATGCTTACAGGTACCTTCATTACTTGTGCCGTGCAGAGTTCTTCTGCCACTACCGTGATGACCGTTTCTTTCGTCAATGCGGGTCTTCTCACCCTTGCCCAAGCCATTTCCGTGATTATGGGTGCCAATATTGGTACCACGCTTACGGCTTGGATTATGTCGTTGGGGTATAATGTAGACCTGACGATAGTGGTATTTCCTGCTTTCTTCCTAGGTATCATGTTGATATATAGCAAGAAGCGTCGTTATTTTGGTGATTTCCTCTTTGGTATCGCTTTCCTCTTCTTCGCTCTTGTGTTATTGAGCGGTGCTGGTAAGGCTCTTGATTTGGAGCACAATCCAGCGGTTATCGACTTCTTCAGCTCTTTTGATACGAAGAGTCATCTCACCATTATCATCTTCCTCCTGATAGGTACGCTGATTACTTGCATCGTGCAGAGTTCGGCTGCCGTGATGGCGATAACCATCTTGCTCTGTTCTACGGGCGTGCTGCCAATCTATCTGGGTATCGCCTTGGTGATGGGTGAGAATATCGGAACCACAGCTACTGCCAATCTCGCAGCCTTGGGTGCCAATGCGCAGGCTCGTCGTGCAGCTATGGCGCACTTGGTATTTAATGTCTTTGGTGTGGTTTGGGTGCTTTGCTTGTTCTATCCTTTTGTGGATATGGTTTGCACTATTGTGGGCTATGATCCTAATGGTACTCTTTCTACGGCACAGAAGGCTAAGTTATTGCCTATTGTCTTGGCGATGTTCCACACCTGCTTCAATGTTTGCAACACGGGTGTGCTCATCTGGTTTATCCCACAGATAGAAAAGGTGGTGTGCCAGATTATCAAGCCTAAGGCTGATAAGGACGATGAGGACTTCCGCCTGCGCTTTATCCAGACGGGCATCATGAAGACTCCAGAGCTTTCTGTCTTTGAGGCACAGAAGGAGATTAGTAGTTTTAGCGATCGCATCCATCGTATGTTTGGTATGGTAAGAGAACTGATGGCTACAGATGATGCCAAGGCATTTGACAAACTCTATGAGCGTATCGTGAAGTATGAAGGCATCTCTGACAATATGGAGATAGAGATAGCCAAGTATCTGGATCAGGTGAGCGACGCCCATCTGAGTGATGATACCAAGGCTAAGATTCGTGCTATGCTGCGCGAGATATCTGAGATTGAGAGTATCGGCGATAGCTGTTACAATATCTCTCGTACCATCAAGCGTAAGGCAGAAAACAAGGAGGAGTTTACTGCCAAGCAGAATGAGAATATCCACCAGATGTTTAAGTTGGTAGATGAAGCACTGACGCAGATGAACTTCATGTTTACCCATGAGCGCCAGGCGATAGATATGAACCGTACATTTAATATCGAGACGGAAATCAACAATTATCGCAACCAACTTCGCAATCAGAACTTGGATGATGTGGACAACCATCTCTATAGCTATGGCGTAGGTACGATGTATATGGATATCATCCAGGAGTGTGAAAAGCTCGGCGACTATGTTGTCAATGTGGCTGAGGCACGTGTTGGTGCCAAAATCGCTTTATAATCAAGACTACAGAAAAAAATAAGAAAGAGGTAAAATCCATATTCGAGACGATGGATTTTACCTCTTTCTTTATATTATTTCTTCTCTTTGAGAATCTCGGTCAGTTCCTTCATGCCTTCTGATGCTCCCTTCATGATGTGCTCTATCTTGTAATAGCCGTTGGCATTGACTGCTCCTGGGTCTATCAGATAGATAGGAATGTGAGGCTTGGTGTATGAAATCAAGCCTGCGGCAGGATATACGTTGAGTGATGTGCCGATGATAACGAAGATGTCGGCTTGCTGTACGGCTTCGGCAGCAGGCTCTATCATTGGTACGCTTTCACCAAAGAACACGATGAATGGACGCAATAGGCTTCCGTCGCCAGCCTTGGTGCCAGGCTTCACCTCGCAGTTGTCTTCTGGCAGTTCCTGGATATACTTATAGTTGTATGGATCATCTGAGGAACAAACCTTGGATAGTTCGCCATGTAGATGAATCACGTTTTTGGAGCCAGCCTTTTCATGCAGGTTGTCTACATTCTGGGTGATAATAGTTACCTCAAAGTTTTTCTCCAGTTCCTTGATAAGCTTATGCCCCTCGTTAGGTTGGGCGGCATAGAGCTTATGGCGCAACATATTATAAAAGTTAGTTACTAGGGTTGGGTCAGCTTCCCATCCCTCATGGGTTGCTATCTGCTCTACAGGATAGTTTTCCCACAAGCCATCGTTGCCTCGGAAAGTCTTGAACCCACTCTCCACCGACATGCCTGCACCGGTTAAAAATACGAGTTTCTTCATAATTTATCTATTAAGAACACACTATATATCTATTAAGAATGCACAAATTTAGTAATTTTTCTGCAAATAACATCGTTATCAGCGAGAAAAATGTTATCTTTGCACTCGATTTTAGGACAAATAGTAGAAAATATAGATTATTAATACAAAGATTTAGATAAATTTATGGACAAAGTAAGTTATGCTTTAGGCATTGGCATCGGTCGCCAGTTGGCTTCTATGGGTGCAGAGAGTTTGAACATTGATGATTTTGCACAGGCTGTAAAGGATGCTATTGCTGGTAAGCTCCAGCTCGATGAGCAAGAGGCTCAGCAGTTGGTACAGCAGTTCTTCGCAGAGCAGGAGGCTAAGGCTCAGGCTGCTGCTGCCGAGAAGGGCAAGGTTGCCAAGGAGGCTGGTGAGAAGTTCCTCGCAGAGAATGCTAAGAAGGAGGGTATCATCACCACTAAGAGTGGTTTGCAGTATCAGGTTCTTCGTGAGGGTAATGGTAAGGCTCCTAAGGCTACCGATCAGGTAGAGTGCCACTATGAGGGTACCTTGATTGATGGTACTAAGTTTGATAGCTCTTACGACCGTGGCCAGACTGCTACCTTCCCATTGAATCAGGTTATCGCTGGTTGGACTGAGGGTCTTCAGCTCATGACTGAGGGTGCTAAGTATCGTTTCTTCATCCCTTATCAGTTGGGTTATGGTGAGCGTGGTGCAGGTGCATCTATCCCTCCATTCTCAGCATTGATTTTCGATGTAGAGCTCGTTGCAGTAAAGTAAAACCTTCTATATTAAGTACACCTTTTATATATAGATGATTTGAAGATTATATATTTAGGTGCTTTAAAGATAGGAACAAAGAATAAAAACATAATAGAAAAGATGAAAAAGTTATTTTTCGGAGCCCTCGTGGCTTGTGTTGCAGCTACATTCGTAGCATGTGGCAATTCTACTCCTAAGGCTGATCTCAAGACAGATGTTGATACAATGAGTTATGCCTTGGGTATGTCTCAGACTCAGGGATTGAAGGAGTTTATGGTAGAGCGCATGGGCGTGGATACCGCTTATATGGACGACTTTATCAAGGGTCTTAATGATGGCGCCAATGCTGGTGATGACAAGAAGAAGGCTGCTTACTATGCAGGTATTCAGATTGGTCAGCAGATTTCTAACCAGATGGTTAAGGGCATCAATCATGAAGTATTTGGTGACGATAGCACCAAGACTATCTCTTTGAAGAACTTCATGGCTGGTTTCGTTACTGGTACTACAGGCAAGAAGGGCTTGATGACTATCGAGCAGGCTAGCCAGATAGCACAGGCTAAGATGATGGCTATCAAGGCTAAGAACATGGAGAAGGAATTTGGTCCTAACAAGGTGGCTGGTGAGAAGTTCCTCGCTGCCAACAAGAAGAAGCCAGGAGTGGTAACTCTTCCTTCTGGTGTTCAGTACAAGGTTATCAAGGAGGGTAATGGTCCTATGCCAAAGGATACCTCTATGGTAAAGGTTAACTACGAGGGTAAGACTATCGATGGCAAGGTATTCGATTCTTCTTACAAGCGTGGTCAGGCTGTAGATCTCCGTGCCAACCAGGTTATCAAGGGTTGGACAGAGGCTTTGACTCACATGCCAGCAGGTTCTGTTTGGGAGGTTTACATTCCTCAGCAGTTGGCTTATGGAGATCGTGACCAGGGTCAGATCAAGCCATTCTCTACATTGATCTTCAAGATTGAGTTGATTTCTGTAGGTGGCAAGTAATCTCATAAAGTAAGAGAACTCAGACTTTTTGATAGAAGAGGACTTTTAATAATGAAGAAAATGATAATGATAGCACTCGTCCTCGTGGCGAGTGCTTCTTTGTTTACAGCTAGTGCTGCAAACAAGAAAGAGAAGAAGACCAAGGTTACTCCAGTAACTTTGGCTAGTGTGAGTGATTCTTTGAGTTATGCCTCTGGCGTATATGCTACTCGTGGATTGATACCATTCATCCAGCAGTCATATAAGGTGGATACTGCCTACATGGCAGATTTCATCCGTGGCTATGAGGAGGCTATCAGCAAGGCTAATACTCCTCAGGGCACTGCTTACATCACAGGTATGCAGATAGCCCAAATGGTGGCACAGCGTATCTTGCCAGGTACTCGTGAGGAACTGAAGAGCACCAAGGATTCTATTGATGCAGCTATGTTCAGCCGTGGCTTTGTGGCAGCTCTTGCCAACGATACCACCATCTTCACAGAGAAGAAGGCTGGTGAGTATAAGAAGGAAGCCTTGGCTGGTGCAGGCGAGAAATTCCTTGCAGAGAATGCCAAGAAACCTGGTGTAAAGGTGTTGCCTAGCGGTTTGCAGTATAAGGTGATTACCGAAGGTCATGGCGAGGTGCCTAAGGCTAGCGATGAGGTAGAAGTTATCTACGAGGGTCGTCTGATAGATGGAACAGTGTTTGATGCCACCTCTAAGCATGGCGGCAACAAGACAGACAAGTTCCGTGCTGGCAATCTGATTAAGGGTTGGACAGAGGCTCTTACTACGATGCCTGTAGGTAGCAAGTGGCAGCTTTATATCCCTTATGAGTTGGCATACGGTGAGCGTCAGGCAGGACAGATTCCTCCTTATTCTACATTGGTCTTCGACCTGGAGTTGGTAAGCATCGTTCCTCCTGTAGTCAATAAGGAACCAGCTGGTATGTTGGATGAGAATACTCCTGTTGGCAACAACAAGACAGCTGCTACCAAGACTCCAGCTAAGTCTACTGCCAAAAAAACAGTAACAGCTAAGAAGCGCAAATAAACTGCAAATAGACTTGATTTTCAGTTAAAATCAGTATAAAATACAACAAAATGCACGGATATTGCAAAATATTCGTGCATTTTGTTGTCTGTTTCGATTGTTTTTATTAATTTTGCTAAGTGGTATAATGAATTACCTTAGAATAGAAACAATATAAAACAAAAAGAAATGGAGAAAATTGACAATCTTGACAGAAAGATTCTCGGCATCCTCTCTAAGAATGCACGAATACCTTTCAAGGACGTAGCTGCCGAGTGTGGCGTGTCACGTGCAGCCATCCATCAGCGTGTACAGCGATTGATGGAGGATGGTTTCATCACAGGTAGTGGTTTCGATGTAAACCCTAAGAGCCTGGGTTATTCTACATGTACATACGTAGGACTCAACCTGGAGCGTGGTAACATGTATAAGAAGGTGGTAGAGCGCCTTCAGAATATCCCTGAGATTGTGGAGTGTCACTTCACCACAGGTTCTTACACCATGCTTATCAAGCTTTATGCTCGCGACAATGAGCAGCTCATGGACTTGCTCAACAACAAGTTGCAGGCTATTCCTGGAGTGGTATCTACCGAGACACTCATTTCTTTGGAACAAAGTATTAAGCGTGAGATTCCTGTCATCTTGGAGGATGAGTAAACTCTGATTGAAAGTGATTTCTCACTGTTTGGAGAAATAAACATAGTTATTGAAAGGCAAACAAATGGAGACATTTGACTTAGAGTCGCATCTCAAGGGTGCGTACTCTTCTTTTCCTGAAGCGAAGCATCAGTCCATTATTGGTCTTACAGCCAATTATGAGGGTATAGATGCTACGCTTTGCGATCGTTATTATAAGCAGGTGATAGCGGCAGGTGGTACGCCTGTCATTATCCCTCCCGTGACTGATGCCACCGTCATGGTCAATACGTTGGAACATCTTGATGGACTGATCTTGACGGGGGGTGGCGACCATAACCCTTTGTGGATGGGCGAGGAACCTTCGCCTAAGCTCCATAACATTAATCAAGAGCGTGATGCTGCCGAACTGATGCTTACCCGCTTGGCATTCAATCGCCAGATACCTATGTTGGGTATCTGCCGTGGTATCCAGACTTTGGCAATAGCCTTGGGTGGCAAGGTGTATCAAGACATCAAGCAGATGGTGAAGCACAGTCAGGACGCTGACCGTTCGGAGCCTACCCATAGTGTGGAGATCAAGAAGGATTCCACCTTATATAATATATATGGCAAGGAGAAGATTTTGGTCAACTCCTTCCATCATCAGGCAGTGAGCGAGCCTGGCAAGCATATGCGCATCATCGCTAAGTCTGCCGATGGCATCATCGAGGCGATAGAGAGCAATGAGTATAAGCAGATACTCGGTGTGCAGTGGCATCCTGAGTGGCTAGAAGAGGAAGGAGGAAAGATATTCCAATGGCTGGTAAACCAAGCCAACAACTTCTATGCAGCCAAGCAGTTGCACAAGCGCATCTTGACGCTCGACACCCATTGTGATACCCCGATGTTCTTCCCTCAGGGCATCCACTTTGACCATCGCGACTCCCGCATCTTGGTAGATTTGCATAAGATGACCGATGGACATCAGGATGCCACTACTATGGTGGCTTACCTGCCACAGCCTAAGATAGGAGAGAGCTTTAGCAGCAAGGTGGCGTTTGATGTGCAGGGACCAGCGCAGTATGCTGATCTCATTTTCGATAAGATAGAGGAGATTGTGAGCAAGAACAATGCTTATCTCAGCATAGCACGCACCCCTGCCGATCTATATAGCGATAAGCGAAAGGGCAGAAAGAGCATCATGCTCGGCATAGAGAATGGTCTTGCTTTGGAGCACGACCTAGCCAACTTGAAGCATTTCGCCCAGCGTGGCATCGTATACATAACCCTCTGTCATAATGGTGATAACGACATCTGCGATAGTGCCCGTGGCTGCAATACCCATAATGGTGTGAGCAGCTTTGGCGAGAAGGTGATTCTGGAGATGAACCGCCTGGGCATCATGGTGGATTTGAGCCATGCTGGCGAGAAGAGTTTCTATGATGCCTTGGAGATTAGCCAGACTCCTATTGTGTGCAGCCATAGCAGCAGTCGTGCGCTCTGCGATGTGCCTCGTAATCTTACGGACGACCAGATGCGAGCCTTAGCCGCTCGTGGTGGTGTGGCTCAGACCACGCTTTATCACGGATTCTTGCGCAAGGAGGGTGAGGCTGACATCATGGATGCCATCGCTCACTTGGAACATGCCATAGATGTGATGGGCATAGATCATGTGGGGCTGGGTACCGACTTTGATGGAGATGGCGGTATTCGTGGACTTGCCGATTCTTCCGAACTTATCAACTTCACCTTGCAGTTGCTCCATCGCAAGTATAGCGAGCAAGACATCGCTAAGATATGGGGCGGCAACTGGCTCAGAGTGATGACACAAGTGCAGGCTGTAAGATAAGTGAAGAGGGAAGGACGAAGCGTGAAGAATTCTCTTGTTAAATGAAGATTCAATAATATTTATACGAGAAGAAATGACTAAGAAAATGAAGATGATATTGGGCGTGGTGGTAGCTGCCGGAATCGTGGCAGGTGCCATCAGCTATAAGAATAGCCATGGTAGCAGTTCGCCAGAGACGGAAGAGGTGGAGGAGGCAGAGAAGCTGAATCCTGTTGGTCCTGCCTTTAATGCCGACTCTGCAATGGTCTATTGTGCGGCACAATGTGATTTCGGACCTCGTACCATGAATAGCGAGGCGCATGATCAGTGTGGCGAATGGATTGTGAAGAAGTTTAAGCAGATGGGCTGCGAGGTGGAAACTCAGAAGGCCGATCTGAAGGGATATGATGGTACGGTATTGAAGAACACCAACATCATCGCCCATTACAATCCGAAGGCTGCTACACGCATCTTGCTCTGTGCCCATTGGGACAGTCGTCCTTGGGCAGACAATGACCCTGATAGCACCAACTGGCACAAGCCTGTGATGGCTGCCAATGATGGTGCCAGCGGAGTGGCTGTGATGTTGGAGATTGCTCGCCAGTTGCAGGCAGACAAGAAGTTGAATCCTAATATAGGAGTAGATTTCGTATGCTTTGATACCGAAGACTGGGGCACACCTCAGTGGGCAGATGTACAGGACAATGGCGATACTTGGGCATTGGGTGCTCAGTATTGGAGCGAGAACAAGCCTGATGGCTACAATCCTCGCTATGGCATCTTGCTCGATATGGTAGGCGGACAAGGCGCCAAGTTCTATCGTGAGGGTATGTCTATGCAGTATGCCTCTGCCATTGTCAAGAAGGTATGGAGTGCGGCTCGCCAGGCAGGCTATGGCTCATACTTCCCTAAGAGTGATGGCGGCATGATAACTGATGACCATATCCCTGTGAATGAGAAGGCTAAGATTCCTACCATCGACATCATAGCTTATTATCCTGATTGCCAGCAGAGTAGTTTTGGTCCTACTTGGCATACGGTGAGCGACGATATGGCGCATCTTGACAAGAATGTGATGAAGGCTGTAGGTCAGACTATTATTCAGGTTCTTTATACGGAAGAATAAAAAGATGAAACAAAGAATAATCTTTTTGCTGATGATGCTCCTCTGCATATCTATGCAGGGAATGGCGCAGACGGATGGCGACAAACCAGAGGATAGGGAGGTCGACATGGACAAGCCTACCTTCGAACCAATGGTGAAAGTGGGTAAGGTGCTGTTGGACAAAGACAGCATCCAATATGTACAAGTTAATAATGTGTATGTATATCCGCAACCCGAATTTAAGAATGCCAAGGAGCGCATGGCATACAACCGATTGGTATATAACATCAAGAAGGTGCTTCCGATAGCCAAGGAGGTAAGAAAGATTATCATCGAGACGGGCGACTATCTGGAAACCCTGCCTAACAAGAAGGCAAAGGATGCCCACATGAAACTGGTGGAAAAAGGTATCAAGCAAGAGTATACTCCAAGAATGAAGAAACTCACCTATGCACAGGGCAAGCTCTGCATCAAACTGGTGTATCGTGAGTGCAACTCTTCATCCTATCACTTGATACAAGCCTTCCTGGGGCCTATCCGAGCAGGTTTTTACCAAGCCTTTGCCAGCCTCTTTGGAGCCAGCCTCAATAAGAAGTATGATCCGAATGGAGTGGACCGACTTACAGAGAGAGTGGTGAGACAAGTAGAATCGGGACAAATTTGATACAATATGGAATCGAGACAGATATAAAGTAAAAAATGATATGGCTTTCCTCCATAATACATCTTTTGTGGGAGCGGCTCGTTATGAGTTGCTCCTTACTTCTTTTTGCCTCTCTGCTATCAGCCCAGCCTCTTCTTCCTGATACCATCTCCACGCCATCGTCATGGCGATACTGGCTCGCCGACTTATCGGAAATGGAGGATTTCGAAAGCACGAGATGGGAAGATTATGAGGAAGATATGGAGGAAATGTCACAGCATCCCATCAATCTGAACACTGCCACTCGTGAAGAACTATCCAGATTTCCCTTTCTTTCTGCTCAGCAGGTGGAGGACATTCAGGCATACATCTATCGTTATGGAGGAATGAAGAGCCTTGGCGAATTGGCTATGATACCTAGCATCAGTTGGCAGCAACGCCAACTCTTGGGTAGTTTTGTGTATGTTTCGACAGAGAATGTCAGTCATTTCCCTACGCTTCAGAACATCGCCCGATATGGCAAGCACGAGTTGGTGGGCATGGTGAAGATACCCTTCTATGACCGCAAGGGTGATGTGAATGGCTACTCGGGCTATAAGTATAAGCATGGTGTGCGCTATCAGTTTAGGTATGGCGACTATGTGAAGCTTGGCTTACTGGGAGCCCAAGATGCGGGCGAGCCTTTTGGTGGGGGCAAGAATAAGCTGGGTTATGATTTCTATTCCTTCTATCTGCAAGTGCGCAAACTGGGCAGGTGGAAGAATATCACCCTCGGCAGATACCGACTGCACGAGGGATTGGGGCTTGTGCTCAACAATGACTTCAGTTTTGGCAAGCTCTCCGTGCTCTCCTCCTTGGCAGCTTCTTCTGCCACTCAAATCCGTGTTCACTCTTCCCGCTCGTCATCCAATTATCTACAGGGTGCGGTTGCCACCTATTCTATATTAAGGGGATTGGACCTCACCGCCTTCTTTTCTTATCGACAGATAGATGCCACGCTCAATGATGACGGCACCATCAGGACCATCTTGAAGACGGGATTGCATCGCACGCAGTCTGAAATCAGACGTCAGGATGTAGCTTCCAATACCTTGATGGGCGGACACATCAACTATCGCCTGGGCGGATGGCATGTGGGAGCTACGGCTTTCTTTACCTCTTTCTCTCGTCCGCTGAAGCCTACTAAGTCGCAACTCTATAAGCGATTTGCTCCCGAAGGCGACAAGTTCTGGAACGCCAGCATCGATTATGGTTATATATCCCATCGCTGGAACATAGCAGGCGAGACAGCCACGGGCTATTGCGGTGCCATCGCTACGCTCCATTCTGTATCTTATCTCTTTTCAGATAAGTTTTCCTTACTAGGTTTACATCGTTTTTATTCAGCCCGATATTATTCCCTTTTCAGTAATGCTTTTGCCGAAGGCAGTGATGTGCAAGATGAGAATGGCGTGTATTTAGGCTTCAATTGGATGCCAGCTCGGCGTTGGAGCATATCTGCCTATAGTGATTTTGCTCATTTTGCCTGGCCCAAGTATCAGACCAAGACGAGCACCCAGAGTTGGGACAGTCAGGTGAACATTCTCTATCAGCCCTCTCGATACTATACCCTGGGGGCGCGACTTCGCTACAAGGAGCGGGCTGGCACTCGCACGGATCGTTGCCGATGCTATGTCAGTATGCAGAGGAAGAACTGGAATGCTCGCACCAGTCTAGACTATGTGATGAGCCAGAAGGAGGAGCGCAGCCAGGGATATATGGTGAGTGAGAACTTGGGCTATCAGTGGCGATGGTTGAGGCTGGCAGGTAGCTTGGGTTATTTCCATACCTCTGATTATGAAAGCCGCATCTTTGTTTATGAGCCGGGATTGCTCTATCAGATGAGTTTTGGCAATTATTATGGCGAGGGTATGCGCTATGCCTTGGTGGCTCGTTCGGAGATAGGACGTCATCTGCTCTTGATAACCAAGCTGGGCGTCACTGATTATTTCGACCGCGACCACATCTCATCGGGCTATCAAGAAATAGCCAGTTCTTCACAAACAGATCTGGAGATACAACTGAAATGGAAGTGGTAGCGAAAAATAGTGGCTCACATATTTGGATAATACAAAAAAAGAGATTAACTTTGCAAACCATAAGCTAATAAGTAAGTAATGATGCGAATGAAGCAATCGATAAAGTAAAAGTGCAAACATGAAGATATTGATCGTAATCCCTTGTTATAACGAGGAAGAGGTGTTGCCAAAGACTCTTGATGTCTTGGGCAATCTGATAAAGAAGATAAAGCAGGAGACGGATGCCGACACCGGATTGCTCTTGGTGGATGATGGTAGTCGTGACCATACTTGGCAGATGATTGCAGAGGCTGCCAAGCAGCATAGCTATGTGCATGGCATCAAGCTATCGCACAACCGTGGACATCAGAATGCGCTCTGGGCAGGCATGGAGGCAGCGATAGACCATTGCGATGCGATGGTGAGCCTAGATGCCGACTTGCAGGATGATGAGAATGTCATCGTGGATATGGTGCGCCAAGTGCAGGAAGGCAAGGACATCATCTATGGTGTGCGCAAGGAGCGCAAGACGGATACCTTCTTCAAGCGATTCACGGCACAGGCTTTCTATAAGTTGATGCGCAGCGTGGACAAGGAGGTGGTATACAACCATGCCGACTTCCGCATGATGACCAATCGCACCCTGAAGGCGCTGATGCAATATCCTGAGCGCAATCTCTTCTTGCGTGCCATCGTTCGACAGTTGGGCTTCCGTGAGGGCTTTGTCTATTATGACCGTAAGGCTCGCGAGGCGGGCGAGAGCAAGTATCCGCTCACCAAGATGCTCAGCTTTAGCATGGATGGTATCACCTCATTCTCCGTAGCTCCCTTGAAGTTTATTACCTTCATGGGTTTGGCGATGACGTTGGTAGCCATTGCCATGATTATCTTTGCCTTGGTAGAGCATTTCCAGGGCAATACCATCCATGGTTGGACTTCTATGCTCGTGTCCCTTTGGTTCATCGGTGGCATCGTTACCACGGGTGTGGGCATCACGGGCGTATACATCGGCAAGATATATACCGAGGTGAAGCGTCGACCTAGATACTTTATAGAAGAAAGAGTATGATATCTTCGAAGGACGAATATAATAAAGAATGCGGCGGTTGTCAGAAGGCTTTTCTTGACAACCGCCGCATTCTTTTTTTGTTTATTTATGGAAGCGGTAGAATCCCACAGGCTTGTGCCATTCTACCGTTTTCTCTACTTCCCAAACTTTCTGGAATACATAGCCCTTGCCCAGTTTCTTCTGGAAGTCCGGCATGTCTTCCTCTGGTATCATCAGTACGCCATCGCTTGGCATCACCTTGTCAAACTGCTGTATCTTGTCGCCCACATAGAAGTTGAGGCTGAAGAAGTGGAGCATATCCACCGACATATATGAATAGAGCTTGTTGGTATCAAACTTCTTCTCTATCACAGGTGCCAGCTGCTTGTCTGCCTTGGTGTTGAGCACGGGAGGCTGCAAGCAAGAGTCGAGCATCAGGAAGAGGCTCACCACGGTGAGCAGGGTGGAGGAGGTGATGTCCCAGGCTTCCTTCTTTCTTAACGCCCTGAAGATATAGTATACACCGAAGAGGGTGAGTACGATAAAGATGCTCTTAGGCATGAGCATGTCGTAGTCTCTCAGTGCATGGAGCATGACGATATTGTCGGCGGCATGCTTGCCATGGAAGATGCTGTCGGGCACCCATCCCCATTTCACGGCTAGCAGGGCTATGTTGAGGATAAGCGTGAGTATGGCTATCACCCAGGCATATACCTTGAGCGCGCCCATCTTCTCTCTCATCATCCATACGATGTATTCGGCTATGAGATAAGCCATGAATGGATAGCAAGGCAGCAAGTAGACGCTGCGCTTGCTCTTAGGGATGCAATAGAAGAAGAGCACCAGCAGGAAGGTAAGCCAGGTGAACACCTGCAGTGGGGTAGCCTTCTTGATGTTCTCCATCAACTGGCTCTTGCCAAATTTCTTCCAAGGCAAGATGAAGAGCGAGAACAATAATAATAAGGTATAAGGCAGCCAACCCGTGATGAGGGTGAGCAGATTGTACCAAGCAGGGTTCTCGTGCGATTCATACGCCATCTTGCCCATGAATCGGTCTATGTTCTCTTCCTTGACCAGACGCAGGAACTCATCGCCTCCCTGCAGATATGCGGTATAATACCAACACAGAGGAATGATGAGCGACAATACGGCTGTAACAGCCATGCGCCATACGATGCCCCAGAAGTTCTCTCGCTGGGTGAGCATGAACACGCCCATCACAAAGCAAGGCAGGATGATGCCCACGGGACCCTTGGTCAGCGTGGCGCCACTCATGCAGAGGATGGCGAGCCAAGGCAACTGGTGCTTGCCCCTCTCCCACCAGCGATACAGCAGATACATGGCTCCCACCATGAAGGCGGTATTCACCATATCCACACGGCAGTTGACACCCGCACGATGCACCTCGAAGGCTGTGAGGGTGAGGATGGCGGTGATGAGGCTAGTCCTTACGTCCTTGCGCTTGGCATAGAAGGCATAACCGCCCATCACCATCAATATCAGGGAGATGGCAGACGGCAGACGAGAGGTAAATTCATTGACATGACCAATGAGCAGACTGAAGAAGGCGATGCACCAATGGAAGAAAGGTGGCTTATAGGGGATGTCGCCTCCATTGTTGATAGGCAATATCCAGTTGCCATGCTCCAGCATGGTGTAGGCTATCACAGCCTCGCGTGGCTCGCCCTTGGTATTGAAGTCGGTGAGCCCCAGGAATGGTATCAGCATCACGATACTCAGGAGGGTGATGCACCAGAATACTTTCTTATATTTATTGTCCATATTGCTTGTATAGTTTTCTTTTTGGCTGCAAAGTTACATATAAAAATTGTATAATTACTGAAGATTAAGATAAATCAACCTTTTTATTGCTTTATTTTAGGATATAATTGTTAACTTTGCACTCGATTTTTAATGTATTGGATAAAATGAAACGATATTTTAGAGCTTTGGGTTATCTCCTCTCAGTGCATGTATTGGCACTGGTGGTGATGAGTTTGTTCAGGTTGGTGGAGTATATGGCGCTCCATGGCATGATAGTAGACCAGCAGGCTAGTCGCTTGATGGCTTTCGTCAAGGGTGTGTGGTTCGACAATGTCATAGCTTGTTATGTCTCCGTGCTTCCTATGGCAGTACTCCTGATAGCCTTGAGCTTAGGGTGGTGTCATCGTCGGTTGTTGCGAGGCATCAGCATTTGGTATGCCGTGTGGTTTGCCATCGCCTTTATGCCTTCGGCAGCCAATACGCCTTATTTCCAGTATTTCTTCAAGAATATCAACTCCAGCATCTTTGGGTGGTTTGGCTATGTATCCACCACATCGGGCATGCTCTTACAGGAATCTTCCTATTGGCTATACATCGCCTTATACTTTGTCCTGACGGGGGCTTTCGTCTATGCGCTTGTTCGTTTGCGCCGTCGTTTTGCCCCTTCGCTTTGCGAGAGAAGTGAGGGCTTGCGCCCATTGCCAGTGGCTGAGCGATTGGTGATGACATTGGCAGTCATCGGTTTGTGCCTCTTTGGCATCCGTGGCAGAATGGGTTATAATCCCATCAAGGTGAGCCAGTCTTACTATTGCGAGGATGCCTTCCTCAATCAGCTGGGCATCAATCCTGCCTTCAATCTGCTTACCTCTGCACTCGATGATATGCGCAAGGAGAACAAGGAACTGCATCTGATGCCATACGCTGAGGCTATCTCCAATACGCGCCAATGGCTTGGTTTGGAGGGACAGGTAGACAGTCTGAACATTCTGAAGCGAGAGGTGGTGAATGATTCTACTGTGAAGAGTGTGGGCAATAAAGTGGCTTTATCCAAGGGTAATCACCCTAACGTGGTGGTGATATTGATGGAGTCGATGTCGGCCAGTCTGCTGGGCACCTTTGGCAATCAGCAGCCACTCACTCCTACGCTCGATTCGCTCTATCTTCATTCCCTTGCCTTTACCCACTTCTATAGTGCCGGCATCCATACCAATCATGGCATGACGGCTACGCTCTATAGCTTCCCAGCCCTGATGTTTCGCAACTTGATGAAGGGCACGGTCACCCCTCGTCGCAAGGGTATCGCCACAGTGTTGAAGCAGTATGGCTATGAGAATATGTTCTTTATGACTCATGAGGCGCAGTATGACAACATGAAGGCATTCTTCTCTACCAATGGCTATGACGACATCTACTCGCAGGAGAATTATCCTAAGAGCGAGGTGGTGAACAGCTTTGGAGTGAGCGATCATTTTGAGATGAACTATGCCCTCAATACCATCAACCAGAAAGCTAAGAAGGGAAAGCCATTCCTGGCTACCATTCTCACTGTGAGCAATCATCCGCCATACGTGATACCTGATTTCTTCAAGCCTAAGACGAAGGAGAAGGAGACGCAGATAGTGGAGTATGCCGACTGGGCGATAGGCGACTTCTTGAAGAAGGCAAGCCGAGAGCCTTGGTATAAGAATACCATCTTTGTGATTCAGGCAGACCATGGCAAACTGGTGGGACAGAGCGAGGGCGAACTGCCGCAGTCATATAATCACATACCACTCATCATCTTTGGGCCGGGCGTTCCGCAGCAGCAGTATGCCGGACTGGGCATGCAAGTAGACGTGATGCCTACGCTCCTGGGGCTGATGCATCTCAACTATGAGTATGAGGGCTTCGGCGTGGATCTGCTCAAGCAGCAACGCCCTATGGTATTCTATTCTGCCGACAATCAGATAGTGGCTCGGGATGCCAAGCGTTGCTATATCTACAATCCGTCGATGAATCGCAGTTTCTGCTATGATGTGCAGCCCGATGGCGAGTTGAAGGAATCGAAACAAGAGGCTAAGTTCCGAGATTTGCGCAACTATGTCTTCTCCAATATTCAGGCGGCTGAGTATATAGAGCGCCGACAGCATTGAATGATAAATGGCTGATGCTAATCCCTAGCATCAGCCATTTGTATTTTAATGTTTGATTATCTTGTCGTATCTGATTAGGAGATCTGAGATGCGATGAGCCTTGGTTAATCGCTCTATCTCTTGGCTTGGCACCGATGCCGATGTCTCCACGTTCATATTGTCTGAGCCCACGGCGGCAGGATATTTCTTTGGGTCAAGAATGCTCTGTCCCATGCCCTTCCACTCGTAGCGGTCCAGATGCATCATGTTGAGGATGGTAGGATATTGGTCTATCTGTCCCATCACCTTATTATATATACCCCCCACAGGAGCATTGACCACGATGAATGGCGTAAACTGCTTGTCGCTCACGATGCCCTTGGCGGCTGGCGAAGCACAGATAGGCTTGCGGTCGGCTGCAAGACCCTCGTGGTCGCCGATGAGCACTATTATCATGTCCTTGTAGTCTGTTCGGCTCTTCAGATAGCGGAGCAGGATGCCCAGTCCGTGGTCGGTATAATTGGCCATGGTCATGAAGTCGCGCATCTTCTCGGGATAATCGCCCTTGAAGTGGATGCGCTTCAGATGGTCGGGCAGGATAAATGGGTTGTGCCCGGAGTAGGTAACTATCTGCAGGTAGTTGCTTTCGCCTGGCTTCATGATGCTGCCCGTCTTCAGCTTAGCCACTATTTGCTTCATGAAGGAAACGTCGCCCAGCTTCTTTCGGCTACCCACTTTCTCGTCGTTTTTCCAGCTGTCGTTGAAGAACATCTGCTGTATGCCGAAGTCTTCTGCCACCACCGATTGGTTCCAGGTGATAGGCTTGTCCACCGTCATCAGGTAAGATTTCAGCCCAGGGTGCTCTTCCTGCATCGCCATGCAGAGTGAAGGATAGTGGGTGTAAGGAAATTGCATGGCATAGCAACCATTCATCAGTGGCAGGATGCCGGCATTTACCAAGAGCTGGCCGTCGATGCTTCTGCCGCCCTTCACCTGAGTGAGCACGTGGGGGGCATAGAGCGTATGGCTATCTGCAATGGCTGCATTGAGGTTAGGTGTGATTTCCTTGCCCTCCACCTTTCTATTGATAACCCAACTCTCCAATGATTCGCAAAAGATGACCACCAGGGTCTTCTTCCTGGCGATGCTATCGGGCAGTGGCTGATAGGCTGGCTGCTGGCTCTTCCATGCTGCTATCTCTGCCTTCATCTGAGGGGTGAATACGGATTTCTGCTCCGTAGCCTCATGCAGCAGATTGCCAAAGATGGTATACATTGGCACCTTACAGGTGTACATATTGGCGCTATCTAGTTGATTGAAAGCCTTCTCCCAGCCTCCCTTCAGGGCAAAGAGTCCTGATGAGAGGAGCAGCGCCACGAATAGGGTGCAGAGGTATTGCTTGAGTCGCAAGCCATAGCCTGCCTTGGCAGCTTGGCTATATGCTGTCTTTCCTGGCTGCTGTTTTTTCACCTTATTATATATATAGAGGATGCTGGCGATGGTGGATAGCGGCAGCAGGATGTCGATGAGTCGCATGGAGTCTATGACGCTGGCGGTGAAGTCGCTCAAGTTGCCTGCCAGCAGATAGCTCTCCAGGGGGATCGCCGAATTGTAGGTGCGGCTATACATCAGATT
Source organism: Candidatus Segatella intestinihominis (assembly GCA_900548535.1). Classification (GTDB taxonomy): domain Bacteria; phylum Bacteroidota; class Bacteroidia; order Bacteroidales; family Bacteroidaceae; genus Prevotella; species Prevotella intestinihominis. Next base: position 18,393 of record URLG01000012.1, read on the forward strand.
GCTTATCAGCAATCCGTCCACGATGAAGAGCAGCAGATACTCCGTCCATTTCTTGCCCGTGAGCATCAGGGGCAGGAGCAGGATGAGTGCTACCAAGATGGAGTTGACATACACCTCGGGCAGCGAGAACGAGGTGAAGGTGGTCTGTAGGCACCAGATGATGTCAAACAATATGAGTTTTCCGAAGGCGCACCCCCAGAGGGTTGTCGTCTCTCTGTTCCACAGTGTAGGTGGGAATAGTCTATGAATAATCTGTTTCATGGGTGCAAAATTATAAAATAAGCACGAAAGTGGCTATAAATGAGCTGATTATTTATGAAACTTTATCATAATGAGAAAAAATAAAAAAAATATATGGGACAAATTGAATTTGTCCCGTCCCAATGTCCCAAGCTATGTAAGCGGTGGATAATCAGGCGGTTATGATGCTTGGGACAAACTTTTGGGACAAATTGAATTTGTCCCATGTTTTTTTCTCATTCCTTATTTTTTTCAGCAAGAAATGCTGGGAGTTGCTCTTCATAAAGCTATGAGTCTTGGGGAAGAAAACTATGAGTTACGGGTGATAAAACTATGAGTTAGATTAATTAACATAATTTCTTTCGAATTTAACTCCGTTTAACCGAATATTGCAGGCCTAAATTTGGTGGTTTCAAAAATATTTTATATCTTTGCCGCCGAAATAACCACATTATTAATTAATCATAAAAAAACTAAAGTAAACATGAAGACATTTAACAATTCAGAAGTAAGTAATTTGATGGCTGCTAAGGCTAGTGTTCAACCACTCTGCGAGTTCCCTGTAGACCAATTGCCACTCGGACTTCGCGACTCCCTCTCTGGTGTATCCGAGGATGCCCGAGTTCCTGCCCTCTTTGCCGCTCTCCCTATCGCCGCAGCCTATGCCGACGGTGTGAAGGCACTGTATTGCGATGGCGATGAGACACCGATGGCGCTCATGTCTATTATAATAGGTGAGCAGGCATCGGGCAAAGGCGTGTGCCGTCGCATAGAGAGCATCTGGGCACAGCAGATGGACAAGGATGACGAGTTGCCACGCGAGCAGGAAGCTTGGTATCAGGAGAACAAGGGCAAGCGAGGCTTCGTGGACCCTAAGCCATGCATTCGCCACATCGGCGACATTATCTCCAAGTCGGCATTGATGCGCCGTCAGCTCTGCGCAGATGGCCATACCCTCTATATGTTTAGCGAGGAGCTCAGCTCCATGAAGAGCGCATGGCGATTCTTCAACGACTACTTCCGCAAGTCGTTCGACCACAGTTTGGTGAGCCGTGATTACATCACCGCCACCAGTGGATTGGCTAAGGCTCAGGTCAACTTCACGGGATGCTGCACCCCCAACATCTTCCAGAAGTTCTTCTCTGACGACAACATCGAGGATGGCTCATCTTCTCGCATGATGCTAGCCAAGATGCCCGATACCTCCTTCGCCCCTCTCACTCAGCGCCACGGCTACACTGACGAGGAGAAAGAGAACATCCAGAAGGCAGTGCGACTCCTGGAGACCAGCCACGGCGTGGTGGATATGCCCCAGATGCGTGAGGAGTTCTGCGATTGGCTGGAGGCTAAGCGCCAGCTCGCCCTTGCCAATGCCGACAGAGTGATGGATGTATATCGCCGTCGTTCAGCCGTCATCGGCTTCCGCTGCGGTGTCATCTTCCATCTCTTGGAGCAGCAGAAGGAGGAGTCGGAGGCTTGCATCCGCTTTGCCCTTGCCGTGGCAGACTATGTGCTAGCCATGCAGATGGAGATGTTCGGTCAGCGCCTGGATCGCCAGCAGAAGGACAATGACATCGTCCCAATATACAAGAGTCGCAACAATGTGCTCTTCGAGGAGCTCCCAGAGCAGTTTACCCTGCTCGATGCCAGCCGTGCCCGTCGCGACGGAGCAGGCAAGGAGACGCTCCGCAAGATGGTGTATCGCTGGGTGAAGCGAGGTCTCTGTGAGCGAGTGGAGGGCGAGGCAGAACTCTGGCAGAAGCTCCCTCTCACCGCCTAAGCCATCAGCTATGATATATGAAAATCCCCCATGGCAGAAAGAAATCCTAGGATCTCTTTCCTCTATGGGGGATTTTTTGTATCTGTATTTAGCTAAAATATCTGATGCTGCTCGATGAATCTAGACCATCTCTTCCATACTTCCTCTTGGGTGATGAGGTCATATTTCTGCTGGCGGTCAAGGCTTTCAAGCTGCTCTTGCGAGCGCCCCCCCTATATCCGTGACGGCGATACCATCCGTAGGGACATCGTTCTGGGGCAGCCAAGTAGTCTTGTTGGTGGTAGGAGCCACGATGACAAATGATGGCTTGCCGCAGGCATGGACGATGTGTCTGCCTCCGCCCTCGTTGCCAAAGTACATGGTTACACGGTTGGCAAGGGCCACAAGCTCCCTTTGGCTCTTGGCTTCCACCTGTATGCGCACTTGCTTGGGCTTGCCCAGCTGCTCATATATGCGATAGGCATTCTCCTTCTCCTTGCCCGGAGCATAATTGAAGATGACCTGCACATCGGGATATTTCTGTATGAATTGCTGGAGTGTCCAGGTCATTCTGCCTTCGTTCCAAGTCTTGTAGTCCAACTTGGCGGTTACGCCAGCCAGCAGGATAGGCTTGTTCAGCTCAATGCCCTGCGCCTTGAGATATTGGTCGTAGGCATCTTGCTCGGCAGGAGTGATGTGGAGGGTGAAGTGGTCATCCAGCGCCAGTTTGCCTTCCTTCTCCAGCGGCTTGAGCATATCCAGATTATGGTCTATCATGCTTTGGTCGGCTCTGCTGCGTGGCACGAAGCAGTTGAAAGCCAGCTTGGTATATCCCTTCTTGATACCTATTCTGTATCTGGTGGATGGGGAGAGCTGTGCGAAGAGCATGGTGTTCATAGTGCTTCGCATATCGATGATGACGTCATAGTGGGTGCTATGCACGATGTGATATACCTTTTTGATATATCTGAAGAAGCTATGGCGCTCCTCTTCCGTAAAGGAGATTAAGCGATCGATGGAGGGATGTCCCTCAAAGAGTGGGCAAATCTTATCGTTGAGCACAAAGTCGATGCTGCATCCCGGGAAGCTCTTCTTCAGTGAGTTGAGCACCACGGTGGTGAGGATGGCATCGCCCATCTGTCTAAATCTGATGACTAATATCTTCATAGTTGTAACATGTTTCGTGTTTGCAATATGCCTGCAAAGGTAGCTAAAAATCACAAGATAAGCAATGTTTTCCCTCTTTTTATTGCATTGTTCCAATATTTTTCGTAAATTTGCAAAAAAATAGGTGCCATTTCGGTTTCTAGACTAAAAATAAGAAATATGACAGAACAAGAAATCAAGGAATATATATGTGTGCGCTTTCCGCAAGAAAATGAGTCTTGCGAATGGAAAGAGTATAAGAATCTACAGAACAGTCTCTGTGGGCATGAGGCAGATGATGTAGTTTCTTATGTGTCTGCTATTTCTAATATGAATGGTGGCTCTTTGATTATTGGAGTCAAAGATCAAACTCTAGAAATTATTGGTATCCAGAGTTTTGGTTCCTATAACGTAGATTCGGCTAAGGCTCGTATTGCTGAAAAATGTCGTAATCTTCCTTTGGAGGATTTCGATATTATGGAATTTAAGGCAGATGATACAGGACGTATCGTTTGGGTCTTGAATATACCTAAGCATCAGGCTAAACTTCCAGTCTATGCTCATAATAAGGCATGGCAGCGTACGGGAGATGCTTTGGTGGAAATGCGTCCTGATCGTTTGCAGTCAATCCTTTCAGAGATAGAAGTAACTGAGGATTGGAGCGCAGCTATCGTAGAGGATGCTACGATAGAAGATTTGGATCCCGAGGCAATAGAAAGAGCTAGAAAGGAATTTGTAAAGCGAAATCCCTTGAAGAAAGATGAGGTTAAGATATGGAATGACGCAAAGTTCTTGGATAAGGCTAAGATTACTTTGCGCGGCAAGATAACACGTGCAGCTTTGATTCTGTTGGGCAAAGAGGAATCGGAATTCCTGCTTAGTCCTTATGTGGTAAAAATCAGATGGTCGCTGAGGCAAGTGGGGGAAACTCTCAATAAGGATTATGATATATTCTCCATGCCGTTCTTACTGAGTGTGGATAAGCTATATAATAAGGTGCGTAACGTGAAGTATCGTATTGTTCGCCCTAATTCGCTTTTCCCTGATGAGATGTTGAGGTATGATATGTTTAATATTCGTGAGCCATTGAATAATGCTATTGCTCATCAGGATTATACCAAGTGCGCTCGTATAGATGTGGTGGAGTATGAAGATGACCATCTAATCTTTCAAAACTATGGTTCGTTTTTGCCATCTAGCATTGAGGAGGTAGTAGAGGAGGATTGCCCACAATCTATCTATCGTAATCGTTTCTTGGTCGAAGCGATGCGTAATCTCAATATGATAGAGACAGAAGGTGGTGGCATTAGAAAATTGTTTCTAAAACAAAGTGAACGCTATTTCCCTCTTCCAGACTTTGACCTCTCCGGTGGTAAGGTGAAAGTTACGATAGAGGGTAATGTAAAAGACGAGAACTTTGCCAAGATTCTATCGGCTAATCCAAACTTGGAATTGGCTGATATTGTATTACTGGATAAGGTGCAGAAAGGAATTGGCATTGCGGATGTTCAAGCTAAATATCTTCGAAAGCGTAAATTTATAGAAGGTAGAAAGCCAAAGTATTACTTGTCATATGAGATAGTATCAGCAAGCAATGATTCTGTTTTGAAAAGACAATATGTGAAGAATAAAAGTTTCGATGATGATTATTTTCGTAAGTTGATACTTAATTATTTGGAAAAGTTCGAAACAGCTTCACGAAATGACATTGATTTATTGTTAGAGGATAAGTTGTCGGATGTTTTGAATGAAAAGCAAAAAAAGAATAAGATAGACTATCTAATGAAACAATTGCGCTTGTCGAAATTGGTAGTATGTGGAAAAGGAAAGTTGTGGAAACTAGTTTAAATTCCGCGAACTTTCCGCGAACTTTCCGCAAACTTTCCGCAAACTTTACTAGAATTTACGGGAGGAAAGCGTTAAATAAACAAGAAAATGAAGAAAAAAATAAAGATAAATCCGAGATATAGCCAGTTGGGCAGTTTCATCGAACGCTTACCAGAAGTGTTTGAGCAGGAAGGGAATGTCGTGTTCCGAGGCAGGAATGTGATCAAGAGCTTCTTGGTGCCTACGAGCGAGGGAGACATGACCGTTGTCGTGAAGCGATATAAGAGCCCTAACATCTTCCAGAAGATAGGCTACAGCTTCTTCCGCTCCACCAAGGCTTGCCGTGCCTATGAGAATGCGCTGGAATTGCAGCGCAGAGGATTTTCTACCCCAGAGCCTTACGGCTATATCGAACTGCAAGAGAAGGGACTCATAGACTATTGCTACTTCATTTCTGCTGTGGATGACAGTCACCCTATCTCCGAACAACTCAATGACATCGAGGAGTTTAACCACGCCTTGGCAGCTGACTATGCCCGCTTCGTGGCACAGCTCCACCAGCAGGGCATCATCGATATCGACTTGAATGGTGGCAATGTCTTGTATCAACTTCAAGCCGATGGCAGCTATACATTCTCGCTCATCGACATCAATCGCATGGACTTCTATACCGGCTATCCACCGCTGGCTGAGTGTATGGAGAACCTGACGAGATTCACGGGCAGACTGGATGTCTTCGAATACGTGGCTCGCGAATACGTCAAGGCTCGCGGAATGGGTGAGGACATGGTGCAGCGATTTGTGGACGCCAAGATAGTACACGACCGCAACTGGAAGCGCCGCAAGGCCATCACCCATCCATTCAAATGATAACTTATTTGCCTTCGATAAACGTCATGCCGCCAGGACCTACCTCCTCACGACATCGCTTCAGAAGCTCGTAAGGCGACTCGTCAGGGTCTTCGTATGGCAAAGCCACAACCGTCTTCTTGTCATAATAGTTGGCCATGCCACGGTTTATCCAGTAGCCGGGATAGATGGTGATGTCATGATAGGCATCGGATGGCATCTTCACGGTGAGTGGTTGCAGCACCAGGTTGTCAGCCTTGCTCTTCAGAATGTAAGCTTCTCGCTGTTTCACTTGTTGGTCCAGCTTCTGTACCAGTCCCTTTCTGAGCAGGGTAAAGGTACGGTTGGTGCTGGTAGGCTTGGTGGTGATAGACAACACGAGCACCAAACAATAGTAAGCAGGAGCCCATTTGAGAAACTTGGCATACTTCTGCTTGATGGCATGGATGAGATTCATCAGAGCCACGCTCACAGGTTCTTGGGCCACGGCATTGCGCTGCAAGGCACCAGAGAGATAGTAGATATTGAAGCAAACCATCCACAGATGTACGTAGAAGTATACATTGAGCACTCTGTTGGCACCCTTCGAGCCCATGGCATAACTATTAGGGAAGGCGAATGCACTATAGAGCAAGAACGAAACCAAGAGGCATATCCATGGATGAGAAAACTTAAATCGAGATGCCTTTGCCATGCGTGCCAATACTGGAGCCAATATCGTAAGCACCAATATCTCCATGATACCGATGGCATCAGCCAAGAATTCCACGCTCTTGCCTATCGCCATAAAGAAGGCTGCAACCACATTGGGATGGCTCGTTACCGTGGCTTGGCGCACGGCATTGCCCGGTGCAAACACGCTGAAAGCGAATGCCCCCCCATAGATGAGAAGGAGGAAGATAGGGAAAACTGGCCACTTCTTGCGCTCTAACTTCATCCAGATAATGGCTGCGAAGAGAATGGCAGGCATACCAAGTCCCGTAACAAAGTTGCCACCAGCTATGAAGATGGCGAGTGCTATCGAGATGATAGCCATAATTATCTTGGCGAAGACGGAATGTGACAAGTGGTATGCTATAAGCAGGGAGGCAAGAAACAGAGAGATACTATAATATAAGGTATAGTACATCGCACCATTATACCAGAAAAACGCATCATAGTAAGACCACAGAAACTGGATGGTCATTAACACGAAGAGCGTAGATACAAAGGCATATTCCATCTTGCCTACGTGGAGCAATCTCCTCATTACCATATATCCCAAGGTATAGGTAGAGGCGATGAGGCTGCCTAACAGCAGAATGGGGACTAGCCAATACTTGCCAAAGATGCCTGGTTGCATAGCCATCAGGAAGCAGGCAGAATACGTGCCCTGCCAAGAATGATAGATGCGCATGGACTCTCCCCAGGCTGCCTGAATGCAGGCTGTGAGAGAATGAGTGGCATTCCATGCCTTGTAAACGGGAGCCCCGAATACGTAGTCATCTGCGAATTGGTGCAGGTAAGGACCCATTGCTATCAGCGGAATGATAGACAAGATTAGAATACAAATAGCCATGATCGTTTGGCTCTTCAATAGTTTCTGATTCATCGTGTATCTTATGTTTTACATTTTTGTTACATATTAATAACTCTTTTTCCTCCATCTTCTTGCATTGCTGCTTGTTAAAATATAATAAAACATATACTTTTTATGGGGCTTATACGCAAGGTTCTCGTTATATATATGTTTTAAAGACAGAAAACGATAATAAAAGTTGAGATATGCAAGTTACATTGATGATTATTACGTATAATTGGCCCAAGGCATTGAAGAGGGTGCTGGACAGCGCTCTCCATCAGACTATGCTGCCTAGCGAGATAGTGATAGGCGATGATGGCTCTACGGATAAGACCCGACAACTCATAGAGAGTTATGCCCAGTCATCGCCCGTGCCTATCGTGCATGTATGGCAAGAGGACAAGGGATTCCGCCGCACCTCTATCCTCAATAAAGCCATAGCCCGAGCCAAGGGCGACTATATCATTCAGGTAGATGGCGATGTCATCTTGGACTCGCATTTCGTAGCCGACCACGTGGATGTGGCGCAGAAGGGCTGCTTTGTATGTGGAAGCCGAGTCAAGCTGGCAACTCCTATCTCGCAACGATTGCTACAAGATGAGGAGGCTAGGCTGTCTTTGCATCAGATGCCCCTCTCATCGGTAGCCAATAGTTTTCGCTCCAGCTGGCTTCGTCATTATCTAGCCTTTCGCTATGCTCGCCGCATCAACCATCTCAGAGGTTGCAACATGGCTTACTGGAAGGCAGATGCCATCCGAGTGAACGGCTATAATGAAGACTTGCTGCAATGGGGACATGAGGATGGCGAGTTTGCCTATCGCCTACATTTCGCTGGCATCAGGAAGAAAGCACTCAAGATGGGTGGAATTATGTATCATCTGCACCATCCAGAGGCTTCCAAAAACAATGAAGAGTATCACAATCAGGTGTTGCAGCAAGTGATAGCAGAGCAGCGAGATAGATGTGATAATGGAATAGTGAAGTATTTATAAGATATATTTTTGTACGGAAAGATATGAACTGTAATAACGAGGACAAGATTTCGGTAGTCATTAATACTTATAATGCAGCCCAGCATCTGGATGAGGTGCTAGAGGCTGTAAAGGACTTTGATGAGATTGTGGTTTGCGATATGGATAGCCAGGATGATACCTTGGCTATAGCCCAGCGTCATGGTTGCAAGATAGTGCATTTCCCGAGAAAAGACTTCTCTATCTGCGAGCCAGCTAGGCAGACTGCCATCGATGCCGCTACCTCTAAGTGGATACTCGTGGTAGATGCCGATGAGGTGGTGTCGCCCGAATTGCACGATTATCTGTATGGGCTCATCCACAAACAGGGAACCCCCGAGGGATTGTATATCCCAAGAAAGAGTTACTTCATGGGCAAGTTTATGCATTGTTTCTATCCCGATTATCAGTTGCGCTTCTTTATCAAGCAGGGTACCTATTGGCCTCCTGTCATCCATGCCGATCCATCAATAGAAGGTAAGGTGGAGAAAATTCCTGCCGAGAGGAAAGACTTGGCGCTCAATCATCTAGCCGATGGCAGCGTGCAGTGTCGCATCGGCAAGATCAATCAATATACCGAGAACGAGGTGGAGAAGAAAAAAAACAAGCATTATGGTACGCTGGCATTGTTTTATCGCCCATTGGCTCGTTTCTTCAGGGCATACGTGCAGAAGGGCGGATTCCGAGACGGCAGGGCAGGATTGATTTGTGCCTGTTATGAGGGTATCTACCAGTTTGCAGCCGTAAGCAAGTTGTTGGAGCATAGGAGAAATTATATGTAAATATCACATTTCCTTTCTTTTTATTGCTCTATTTCGATTTTTTTTCGTACATTTGCACACTAGGAGACAAGAAGATAACTCTGCAAAAGAATTAATGACAATCGTAGTGTGATATAAAATATGTACAAAGTTAAGCTTACACCATACAGAGCCTCGCTAGGCACCATCATGCATCGACAGACCAAGGACGACTCTTTGGTTTCGCTGGATGGGCGATATAAGTTTTATATTGATGAGGACATAGAGGACCCAGATTTCTGGGTGGTACAGGGAAAGGGATTGCGACAGGCAGCCTCTTGCCATGTGGCACCCGAAAATACCATCATGCTCACTACTGAGCCACGTTCCATCTTGGTGTATCCTAAGAACTATCTGAAGCAGTTTGGTATGGTATGTACTTGCCAGGAGAAGACCAAGCATCCCAACGTGCATTTTGGACCAGCCATCTTGCCATGGTTTGTAGGCTACACAGAAGACAAGAACGGTCATTGTGAATATACGAAGGATTACAATGCCTTCAAGACCGGCAAACCAGGCAAGAAGGAGAAACTCATCTCGGTGATAACTAGTAACAAGGCTTTTACCAGCGGGCATATCAAGCGCATCAAGTTTGTGGAGCGTTTGAAGGAGTATTATGGCGATAAGCTAGATGTCTTTGGTCGTGGCTTCCAGGACTTTGACGATAAGTGGGATGTGTTGGCTCCCTACAAGTATCACATCGTGATAGAGAATTCTTCGCAAGATTATTATTGGACAGAGAAGCTTTCTGATTCATACCTCTGCGATGCTTATCCGCTCTATTATGGTTGCACCAATGTGGAAGATTATTTCCCTAAGGAAAGTCTGACTCGAATAGACATCAATGACTTCGACAAGACCATTGCCATCATAGACAAGGTCATAGCCGAGGATACCTTTGAGAAATCTCAGGCAGCCATAGCCGAGAGCAAGCGCTTGGTTTTGGACAAGTACAATATGTTCGAATACATCGCCTCTCTCTGCAATACGCTGAACCCTAATGCCGAAAAGCAAGAGGTAACGCTAGAGCCATGCCATTCATCCGAGGACATCCACAACTTTTGGAATTATACCGTGATGCGTGGTCTCTTCAAGCTCAAGATGAAGCTCATCAATCTGTTTTGTGGTAATAACTTAATGAAGAAATAGCATAAAAGCTCAATGATTCTCAGATTGGAGTCATTGAGCTTTTATGCTATTATATCATCACCATATCCTTTCTCTCTGCGAAGTCGGAGATGATCTGGATGATTTCTTTAGAGATGTTATCGCTTACGTAAGAGAAGTCCTTGCCGGTGCGGATGGCTTTGAGGAAGGAGAGAAGTTCGTAGCGCAGACCTTCTCCATCCAGCTGGTAGAAGTAACGCTTGTTGTTCTGCGGATTCTCGTATCTTACCTCGAAGTAATCTGTTTTCCACCATGGGGCTGGTACGTAGATATAGCCCTTGGTGCCCGAGATAATCAATTCGCCTTCCGACTTCACACCTTGTCCTACCTTCAGTGAAGCTACGGCATGAGGGTAGAGGAAGCTAATCTTGGTAAAGGCATCATAGCGCTTGGACTTGTCGAGGAAGTGGGTGGCTATCTGCTTGCTCATATAGTCAGTGCCCAAGAGTTGGAAGATGGGCAGGAGGGCGGTTGGTCCCCAGGCGCAGATGCTGTTCCACTCGTAGAGGCTTTTCTTGGAGTCTTGCGTAGGGTCGAAGTCTACTAGACTGGTACAAGTGGCATCCACCGACATGATGTCGCCGATGATGCCGCCCTTTGCTAGGAGCAATAGGCGATAATATGCCACGGAATAGGCTGTCTTGATGCCATCCATCAATACCACGTTCTGAGCCTTGGCTATCTGCTTCAGCTTTTCCCATTCACCCACATTCATGGTGATAGGCGATTCGCACAATACGTGTTTGCCTTGCTCTAGTGCTTCCTTGATTTGGGCATAATGTTTCTCTGGGGCAGAGATGACGTAGAGGGCATCGCTCTGCTGGAGCAAGTCTTGATAAGAAGAGGCTTTCTTGTCCTCGGCTTTCAATGAGGCTGATAGATACTTGTCGTTGAGGCTGAATACCTTGCCAGTCTCCAAGCCATTCACAAACTGGCTTTCCCGCTCTATCTTGTTGAGGATAGGCGATTCGCCAACCAAGCCCAGTCGCACTGCCTGCTGCTCGCTACGTATCTCGGTGCTGGAGATGCCGCTAGTGCGGTCTAGGTATACCACCTTGCAGTAGGCATTGAGATAATCAAACTTGCCCTTCCAGTCGGAACCTACGGTAAAGATATCTACATCATATCGCTTGATGTCATCTATCTTCTGTCCCTCGTATTCCTCTATGATGATTTCATCGGCTATGCCCGTGGCTCTCACTGCCTCGATGCGCTCCATGAGCGATTGCTGCACATTGATCTTGCCTCGCTCACGGTCGAAGGTATCTGAGGTTACGCCCACGATGAGGTAATCGCCCAGAGCCTTGGCGCGCTCCAGGAGACGTATGTGACCATAATGCAAGAGGTCGTAGGTGCCGTATGTGATGACTTTTACCATAGTTCTTCTTTCTATATGAGGTTGAGCCTATACCTTATTATATATATTATAACAATCCCTTGGCGTGCATATCTTTGAGGGCATCAACGAGTATTGTGTTGTCTTCCGGACTCAGGTTGCCGAGATGACCTACGCGGAACACCTTTTCTGCCATGTCGCCACCATTAGGACATACCCAGATGCCATATTCATCTTTCAGCTTCAGGAAGATGTCGTAGGCAGAGGCGTTCAGTGGATGCAGAGGAGTAACGGCATTTGACATCGATTGGGAAAAGATGGTGAATGGCAGGTCCTTAATCTTGCTTCTGAAATCCTCGGCAAGCATCTTCATGCGCTGGTTCTCGCTTTCCACACCGCCATTGCGCTCTATCTCCTTGAGACGGGTATTGATTTGCAACAGTGTGCCTACGGCTGGGGTGAAAGGTGTCTGTCCTCGCTCGCCATTCTTCAAGGCATCCTTCAGGTCGAAGTACATTGACTTCACTTGGTTAGCCTCCACACGCTTGATGGCCTCTGCATCTAAGACGATGACCGATATGCCCGGAGGGCAAGCCAAAGCCTTCTGTGAACCAGTTATCATCACATTGACGCCGAGAGCTGCCATGTCGAAAGGATCGGCTAGGAAAGAACTGATGGAGTCTACGGCCAGGAAGATATGATTGCGATGACAGAAGTCGCTAATCATCTTTATGTCATAGAGCACACCGGTGGATGTCTCGTGCAGATTGACTAGAAATCCTGTGTAGCCTTGATTCTCGTATGGTTTGAGGTCTTCGGCTGTGAGGGGAGTGCCCATCTGGAGCTTGATTTCGGTATGAGGTATGTCGTGTATCTCACACAGTTGCACAAAGCGATGACCAAAGCTACCGCCATTTACCACCAGTACCTTGTCGGCAGCAGTAAAGGTGTTCATCACCACAGCCTCCATGGATGCGGTGCCCGAACCCGTGATAAATACCACACGGGCATCAGCTGGAGCCTTGGCAAACTTCTTCATGAGTCGTTCGTTCTCCTTCATCGTCTCGGAAAACTCGGCTGTTCTGAAATATGGTACCTGCTCAGCACCGATGGCTCTTACCTCATCGCTTGCCATCACAGGACCTACTGTAAAGTTTATCATACCTTATTATATATATATTAATGTCTTTTGATTCTACCAAATGTTTTGATGCTGGTGTATTTGCGCCACAGATTCAGATGACGCTTGCTTGGCACACCATGGCGGCGGATGTAATCCTCTGCTCCGTCGAGCATTCGCTGGCATACGTTGCCATCTAGATAAGGATCGTAATTGTCTACTATCCACTGGCGCTTGGCTATAGCCTCTGGGTCGTGGAGGGCATGGTCGTATGCGGCTATCAGCTGGGAGGCATCGGTGATGTTCTCCCAATAGATGTCCTTGGAGATAGTGCCCAGCGTGATGACGGGACGGGAGAGCAACAGGAACTCGTAGATGGTAGAGGAGGTATCGCTAATCAGGGTGTCTGCCATCAGCTGATACTTGGTTACGTTCTCGCCCTTGTCGATGAAGATGACATCTTCCTTGTCCTCTGCCCATTTGCGATATTCATCTACCCATTCTTGTCGGGTGAGTGGGTGGAATTTCATCAGTACCAAGGCGTTTCTCTCCTTAGCCAACTTGCCCAGTTCTTCCTTCAGATAAGGCAGGGAGGTGAGCTTGGGCGAGAAGGTTGGGGCATAGAGGATAATGGTCTGCTTGCCACTCTTCTGGAGCAGTTCTTCTCTCTCGGCGTCATACTTATGGAGATTGGCCTTGATCCAATCTTGCTTAGGCCATCCTGTCTCCAATACCTCGAAGTCGCCATATTTCTTGGCGAGTGCCTGGAAGTGGGAGGTGAAGTAAGGACCTTGGGTAAAATAGGTGTCGAAGTAGCGACGGATAATCCAGTGGTCTTTCTTCTCGGCGGCATATCCATGGAACACTTGTATCTTTACGCCTGGCAGATAGTAAGGCACAATGTTGCCTGGCACGTAGATAGCTTCTGGCTGGAAGTCATAGACTTCTTGAATAGAGTTGGTCCATTTCACCTGGTCGGCGTATGGAAAACTGTCTATCTTTGGTTTGTGGATATACCACAATATCTCGTGTGGCAAATGTTGCTTTGTCACATGTTCTTGTATCGGGTTGAGTATGTCAATGGCATACTTGTTTTCACAAAAAAGAACGATTCTCATAAATCTATATATCTTCTGAATAGCAAGCCTCGCTGATGTGGAGGCTATCTTTTTTAATTTCTAGGAATTACTTTGCCGTTTTTAATTTCATATCGCTTGTCAAACTCCTCCCGGGTTCGCTTCCATCTGTTATGCGTCCATAAATAGTAAGGTGGATTCTGGCGGATGGTTTCTTCCAGCATCTGGAAGAAACGACGGGTTATCTCATGCTCTGGGAGCGAGTTGGGATCACGGGTGATAAGCTTGTAAGTGGCGGTGTAGTAGCCTCGCTTCGGGCGGCTCATCTCTACATAGAACACGGCATCGTTCATCTTCCTCATGATTCGCTCACCTCCCGTAAACACTGGAGTCTCGGGGTGGTTGAGGAATGGAAGCCACAGATGTATGTTCTCCCACTTAGGTCCCTGGTCGCTGATATAGCCAAAGATGCTCATGATACCTCGGCGCTTGTAATCCACCAGATAGCGGAGAATGTCTTTCTTGGGCACCACGATGCCATTAGTCTCGTGAGAGCGGATGCGCTTGAAGAGTTCGTCGAAGGTGTGATTGCGCAGCGGATGATAGATGAGTCCCATCATGCGAGTCTTGGGCAGCTCGATGCCCACGCAGGATAGCCACTCCCAGTTGCAGTAATGTCCCAGGATGGCTGCCACATTCTGCCCTTCTTGGAAGCATTGCTCCACCTGCTCGCTGTTGTATACCGAGAATCGCTTGCGCAACTCCTTGTCGCTGATGCTAAGCAGCTTGACTGCCTCGAAGAAGTAATCGCAAAACCAGCGGTAGAACTTCTTCTCGATGTCTCTGATCTCAGCCTCCGGTTTCTCGGGGAAGGCGGTGGTCAGATTCTTACGCACAATGCCCCTGCGGTACTTGATGACGTGATACATCATGAAGTACTCAAAGTCGGCGAGGCAATATAGCGCCCAGAAGGGCAATAGCGATATTGCATAAAAGAATGCGTAAACAACCTTAACCATTATGCATTATTAATTCTTAATTATTAATTCTTGATTGACCTTATACCTGCTGCATATCGTGGAGCTTCTTGTAGTATCCATCTTTCTCTATCAGCTCATCGTGGGTACCACGCTCCACAATCCTGCCCTCATGCAGTACGCAGATTTCATCGGCATGCTTGATGGTACTCAGTCGGTGGGCGACAGCCACGGTAGTACGGGTCTTCATCAGCTTCTCCAAGGCATCCTGCACCAGACGCTCGCTCTCGGTGTCGAGTGCCGATGTCGCCTCGTCGAGAATGAGGATAGGAGGATTCTTCAAGATGGCACGAGCTATGCTGACACGCTGACGCTGACCACCTGAGAGTCTGCCGCCACGGTCGCCAATGTTGGTATCGAAGCCATGCTCTGACTTGGTGATAAATTCGTAGGCGTTGGCTATCTTGGCTGCATTGGCTATCTCTTCGTCTGTAGCATCGGTCTTACCAAAGCGTATGTTGTCCTTGAAGGAAGCATTGAAGAGGATAGCCTCTTGGTTCACGTTGCCTATCAGCTGGCGAAGGTCGTGTACGGCGAGGTCTTTCACATTGATGCCATCGATAAGTACCTCGCCCTCCTGTACATCGTAGTAGCGAGGTATCAAGTCTACCATCGTACTCTTGCCGCTACCGCTCTGTCCTACCAAGGCTACGGTCTTGCCCTTTGGTATCACGAGGTTGATGTCCTTGAGCACGTATACCAACTCATCGGTCTTATTATCAGTATAGGCAAATGATACGTGGCGGAACTCTATCTGATGCTCAAAGCTACTGATGTGCTCTGGGTTCTCCTTGTCTTTAATCTCCACCTCAGCTTGCAGAATCTTGTCGATGCGCTCCATGCTGGCAAGTCCCTTAGGGATGTTGTAGCTAGCCTTGGAAAATTCCTTCAGCGGATTAATGATGCTATAGAGCATAACCAGATAGAAGATGATGGTAGGACCATCGATGCGGCCATAGTCCAATA
The DNA here is from genome assembly GCA_900548535.1 of Candidatus Segatella intestinihominis. Lineage (GTDB taxonomy): Bacteria > Bacteroidota > Bacteroidia > Bacteroidales > Bacteroidaceae > Prevotella > Prevotella intestinihominis. The sequence goes on from URLG01000012.1 coordinate 34,287, forward strand.
CCAAGATGCCACCAAACCACAATACGATGACGATGAGCACGGTTCCCAGGAACTCACTCATAGGGTGCGCCATCTGCTGGCGTATGTTGACAAGCATGATATTGTTGCGGTAGTCGCTGTTTACCTGGTCGAATCTTCCATTCATTTTATCCTCGGCACAGAAAGCCTTGATGATGCGCAGTCCGCTGAGTGTTTCTTCCACCATGCTCATGGTGTCGCTCCACAAAGCCTGCGCCGTGATGCTCTTTGCCTTCAGCTTTCTGCCCACGAATCCCATGAACCAGCCGAAAGGTGGCACAAAGAGAATGGTGAAGAGGGTGAGCTGCCAACTGATGAATATCAGCGTGCAGAAATAGAAGAGAATCAAGATTGGATTCTTGAAGAGCATGTCGAGAGATGACATAATGCTATTCTCCACCTCCTGCACATCACCGCTCATGCGGGCTATGATGTCGCCCTTGCGCTCCTCGCTGAAGAAACCCAGTGAGAGAGAAGTAATCTTCTGATAGAGCTGGTTGCGAATATCGCGCACGATGCCGGTGCGGATAGGGATGATGGTGGCAGAAGAGAGGAAGTAGGCTCCCGTCTTCAGGAAGGTCATGAATGCAAGGAACAAGCCGATGACCAAGAGGGCGGCTGATGCACTATGAGCCACGATAAACTCCTGGATGTAATAGTACATATTGTTGGTGGCTACCTCCTTGATGGTGCCCCAGTCGCCGTTCCACTGCATATAGTCGTTGGCACGGATGCCGCCATCTACCTGGAAGAGGATCTGCAGGATTGGTATCAAGGCTGCAAACGAGAATATGTTCAATATCGCAGAGAGGATATTGAACAGAACAGAGAGCCCTAGATACTTCTTGTATGGAGGGACAAATCGGCGTAAAACTTGCAAGAATTCCTTCATAGCTGCAAATATAGTGTTTTTAGAGAAAACCGCCAAATTTTTGGCGGTTTTTCTTTAGTTTTATTCTGAAATTTCTTCTCCGAAGAGGGTTGCTGAGGTAGAACCAGTGATGCGGACCTTCACAAACTCACCAATGTGGTGGTTGCCCTTGTCGATGACCACTGCCTTGTTTTGCTCGGTTCTGCCCATCATCTGCTCACGGCTTCGCTTGCTGAAGTTCTCGATCAGGATGGTGAATTCCTTGCCCTCGTCCTTCTTGTTTTGCTCGGCGCTCACCTCGGTTTGGAGCTTGATAAGCTCGTTGAGGCGGGCTATCTTAGTCTCCTCTGGCACATTGTCTGGCAAGTGCTTGGCTGCATAAGTGCCTGGACGCTCTGAATACTTAAACATGAAGGCACTGTCGAAACCTACTTCCTTGACCAAGGAGAGAGTCAAATGATGGTCTTCCTCATCTTCGTTGTGATAACCCACGAAGATATCGGTGGTGATGCCGCAACCTGGGATGATGCGCTTGATGGCTGCTATCTTCTCCAAGTATTCCTCACGGGTATACTTGCGGTTCATCAACTTCAGTATCTTGTTGCTTCCGCTCTGTGCTGGGAAGTGGATATGGTTGCAGAGGTTGGGCTCATCGGCAATGGCGTGGAGGATGTCCTCAGTCATGTCCTCGGGGTTGGAGGTGGTGAAGCGAACGCGCATATCTGGCACTGTCTCGGCTACCATTCTCAGCAACTGGGCGAAGGATACGCTGCCCTCCTCACGCTTGCCCGATGGTGAGAGACCATAGCTGTTTACATTCTGTCCGAGCAGGGTAACCTCCTTGAAACCACGGTCGTGCAAGTCGCGTACCTCTCTCAAGATGCTCTCTGCGTCACGACTGCGCTCTCTACCACGGGTATAAGGCACGATGCAGTAGTGGCAGAAGTTGTTGCAACCACGCATGATGCTCACGAATCCGCTCACACGGTTCACGCCGAGGCGCTGAGGCACGATGTCACGGTAAGTCTCCGTCTTGCTCAGTTCAATATTCATGGCGTTGTTTCCATTCTCGCACTGGGCAATCATATCTGGCAGGTTCAGATAACTGTCTGGACCACAAACCAGGTTGGCATAGTGGTTTTGGATGAGGTCGTCCTTTACTCGCTCAGCCATACATCCCAATACACCGAGTATCACCTTTCTGCCCTTCTTCTGCTCAGCATGGAGGGTGTCGAGGCGATGGTAAATCTTGTTTTCTGCGTTTTCTCGCACACTGCAAGTATTCAGGAAGATGGCATCAGCCTCCTCTTCTTTCTCGCACACTTCGTAGCCAGCCATTTGCATCACGCTAGCCACTACTTCACTGTCTGCCACGTTCATCTGGCAGCCATACGTTTCGATAAATAGTTTCTTCATTGTTCTAGATGAATTCTACTTTATTTGTTCCGTTATTTATATAATATGTATTTAATCTCTGAATCTCAGTCTGGAGCTAGCCTTCTTGCTCTCCACCATGTTCTTCGATACAGCCATAAGCAGGAAGTATACGATGACTCCCGATACCAATCCGGCGATGGCATCGATGAGATAGTGCGCCTGGATATAAACTGTGGCTAGGCAGAGGAAGATGTAGAATGGCAACATGATGTATACCAACTTACGATTGCCGCTGTGCCAGCCCAGGAGCAAGCAGATGGTGCTGATGCTCACGTGCGAACTAGGGAATGCCGCCGTAGGTCTTTCGCCGGTAGCCTTGGCATCCTCCACTAGCTGGTAGAAGATGCCATCACTGTAGCCCGGTGTAGGCAGACAATCGGTATGGGTGTTGAAGTAATCGCCCAAGGCAGGGAATACGCCCTGCGCTATGTCTCTGACTCCCACGGCATCATAATAGAAGGTAGGTCCCACTACTGGTACGTAGATGAATACCACGTAATAGAGGAAGAAGCCTGCCAATATCACAAACGAAGCTCTCTCTGCCTCTTGATACTTATAGAAGAAGTAATAGAGCACGATGAGGGCTATCATCGGATAATACATCACATATCCCATCGACATCAGCTCGCTCACCACAGCCCATGGCATTGCCTTGGCAAAGTAGAGGGCGGGTTGGCAGCCGAAGATGTCTTGTTCCCAACCCGCAAAGATGTGGTCCAGGTTGGGGAACATACGGTTGATCTCATAAGTATCCGGGTACCACCAGGCAAGCAAGGCTATCTGTGCCATGATGCGCACCATCTTGGTGATGCGGCAAGGCAGCATACGATACACTGCCCATAGAGCCGCGGTGATGACGAGCACTCGGAGTCTCCCCCAAAGCATTGCCTCAGGGTTTACGAGCTTGGTGTAGGTGAAGAGCATCGTCACGATGGTTATCGCCATATAGCCAAGCATCGCCCATTCCAAGGGTAAGAGTCCTTTCTTCGGGTTCTTTTCTATCTTAAAATAATCTTTTATCACGCTATGTTAATTTATAATTAATAATGTATAATGAAAAGGCGTAACCTACTTTTAAGTAGCCATGACTCATTCTTAATTATTAATTCTTAATTATTAATTATTCTAAATCCATCCATTCTCCTGATACCATTTGATGGCCAGTTTTACGCCGCGCTCCAGTGGATAGTGGGGATGATAGCCCAACTCGTCCATGGCTGGTTCGATGTCGCATCGCCAGTTGCGCTGCTTCAGGATGTTATACTTATCATTGTTCAGGGCAGACATCTTGCCTGTTATCCTGCCGATGTATTCGCCCACGAAGGTTACGATGCGCAGCACCCAGATTGGTGCCTTGATGCGCAGCATCCATGGATTGCCCAACTCCTTCTGGAGCAAGTCGCTGAAGGTTGCCGACTGGTATACCTCGCCATCGCTGAGGAAGTATTTCCTGCCGTTCATGCCATGGTCTAGGGCAAGGAACACAGCCTGCACCACATCCTGTACATAGACGAAGGTGATGTCTTGGCGCTTGAATCCCACGGCAAAGTCCACATGCTGCTTGATGCTTTTTGCCATCAAGAAGTAGTCTTTCTCCCTAGGACCATATACGCCGGTAGGGCGCAGGATGATGTAAGGGAAGTTGTTGCCGATGCTGTCTAGATAGCGTTCTGCCTCCAGCTTGCTCTTGCCATAAGCCGTATTGGGCTTAGGTGTATCGTGCTCGGTTATCTCCTGATAGGGCTGTTCCTCACGGATAGCTCCGAAGATGCTGAGCGAACTGACGAATACAAATCGCTTGATAGGCATGCCGAGATGCACGATGGCATCCACCAAGTGCTTGGTGCCCTCGGTGTTAACCCTATAAAAGTCCTCTGCATGCAGACACTTGGTAGCGCCGGCTGCATGCACGATATAGTCGAACTCATGTGGGGCGAGTTCTTTCTCCAACTCTTCCTGTGAAGAAAGATTGAGATTGATAAAATGGATGCGCTCGTCTTGCAGATACTTCTTGCTGCTGGTAGGGCGTACTGCCGCCCATGTCTCCATGCCCTGTCTGAGGGCTTCTTCCACGATGTAACTGCCGATAAAACCCGACGCACCCGTTACTAGAATCTTCATTAATTATATATAAAATTGCAATTTCGGCTGCAAAGATACTACTTTTTAGTGAGTTATCACCTATTTTCTCTTAAAAAACTCACTATTTTGCCCAGTTCTGTGTCTTTTAATACCACTCTCTTGCTTTTGTCTAGCAGATAGAGGGTAGGGAAAGAGCGGAAATAATAACTCTTCCATAGGTCTTTCCGAGCCATGGCATTTACTCTGACGATGGCGATGTGGGCTGTGGCTTGATGATTGCCTGTTGGGGCAGCGGCTTGCTGGAGCAATGGCTCTTTCTTCATCTCTTCCTCCACTTGGTGACAAGTTTCGCAGTCGGGGTCATACATATATAATAAGGTGTAGTCGGCTGCTACGTCATGGAGCTGGTGCTTGTTGCCCTTCTCGTCAGTATATTCGAAGTTGGTTGCCACATCGCCCACCTTGTTCTTGCCAAGCTGGGTGATGAGGAAGAGGTTCTTCTCTCGCTCTTCCTCGCTGGTGGTTGGCAGCTGGTTGATGGCTGCCAGCAGATGGCAGTAGAGGCTATCGTTGCGCATGGGCGAGGTGGCGGTATAGAGGTATCGCTCGGCTAGCCCTTTCAGATAGTTGTCGTAGGTGGCGTTCTTGCCCAAGGCTTTCTCCGTGAAAACCTGCCAACCTACCAGTTCTAGCTTGCCCAGGCGGGGTAGCAGGTCGATGAAATTGACAAAACCTTGCTCTATCATGCCTGGACGATGGATAAGGGTGGTGTCCTGAAAGTTGATGTTGTCCCAATAATGGCGCACCACATAGTCAGCTCTCTCCTGGGGAGTCGTTAACTCAGCAGGCACAGAAGGATATGGAAAATCCTTCTGTGCCTGTGCTTGTAGACCACTCATCGCCATCAAGAGAATGGCGATGAGGAATATCTGATGTCTAAATATCATTCTTCTTTTTCTGTATATTGCTGTTAGTACCACACCTCTATCTGTGGATTCTCATTCTTATAGGCTGGCATACATCTTCCGATGTTGGCACCTATATAGGTTGGGTCGCAGATATAGTAGGTCTTGCCCTTGTACTCGTATGAGGTGGCGTTCTCGATAGGCTTGCTGAATGCCACAGCCGTACACTCGTGACCTGGGAACTGGATGAGGTGTACGTCGAGTCCCAATATCTCATGTATCAAGTAGGCATAGAAGATGGCACGGTCCTCGCAGTCGTTCTTTGGATAGTAGAGAGTCTCTTCGAAATAGAAGTATTTCTCTCGATTAAACTGCTGGTCGTCAGTGGCATACTTGAAGCTATACTGTATGAAGTGCAGTATCTTGTTGGCTGCCTGCTGCTCGTCCATGCCCTGTACCTGAGCCTTGATTTGCTCCACTACCTGGTCGCGAGTCTTCTTGTTAACTACTGATGATGCTACGGTAGGGATGTCTATCATTGGATATTCATCGAGCAATGGCATGATGCCTGTGTTCACTTCACCCGTCAGGGTAAGTCCTGCTCCCTGGAAGTTGAATGACTTGGTCTCATCGCCTATCTGAGCCTTGCCGGCAAAGCGGAGCTCCACGTCCTTGCCCAATTCAGCATCCTTAGGCAATTCGCAAGAGCGGAACACACCGTCAGATTCTACGTCTGGATATAGATAGTATCGCTTGCTGTCGATGAAGATGAATGATTTCTCATATACATGCTCCATGTATGGCACGAGCATAGCCACGGTGGTCTTGTTCATGCCCAGTCGGATGTTGTAACCGCAGTTGGCTAGCACATACTGGGTGGCTATCACCTTCTCGTTCTTGCTGGCGTTAGGCATCACGGCGTCGATGTATTTCTCCACGAGCATGGCTGAAGCCCAGTCGCTGAGTCCCATCTTTCTGGATTGGGTGGCGAAAGCCTGGGTTACCTCCTTGAGGTCAGACTTCTTGAGCAGCTTCCAGTATGAAGCCACGTCGTTGGAAGAGCCGATGTTCATAGATGCTATCTTGGTAGCCTTCTGCATCTGGATTTTCTCGCCATAGAAGTCTATCTCTATGCTCTGCTTGCTCTCTGGCACGTTGACATGCCCGATGTTTGGCAGGGCTGGCATCACAGGGACGCTGGAGATAATTGGCATCAGAGGCACTTCTATACCCGAACCCGTATACTCGATGTCTGGGATGTCTGGCTTTATCTCAGGCAACTTTGGCTTGTTCACCGGGTCTATGGTAGGGCGCTCGGCTGGTGGAGTCAACGGCTTGCTTACTGGTTTCTGCGTAGGAGGCACCTTTGCCAGTGGGTCGGTAGGCAGGGCTGGCATGTCGTTGGCATTTGGATTCTTCACAAAGCCGCCTGCTCCCTCTGGTATCTGTATTGGGCTCACTGGCTGCTTAGGCTTCATGCTTACAGGCTGCTCCGGAACGGTAGGCTTCTTGTAAGCAGGAGGGTCCTTCGGCTTAGGGATATCTGGCAGTTTGTCTGCCTTAAACTGCTTGTACTCTTTCCACACACCTTCCATGTACTTATCGTAGTCGGTAAGCACGGTGTTGCGGAACTTATTGTAGTCTCCCAGCATCTGGCTTCTAGCCTGCTGGAATTGCTTTACAAAGTCATCGTTCTGCGAAAAGCTTGGCGTTGCATGCAATCCAAGCAGCAATAACATACTGAGTGTAGGGTATAACCTTTTCATATTACTCTAGTTTTGATGTATACTTAAAATAGATAGATTCGTTGCAAAGTTACGTTTTTTTGTTTTAAGTGCCAAAGTTTTTTGCAAAAAAGTTATTTAAATAGCCGAAAAAGTTTCTTTTCCCACTTTATTTTAGTATCTTTGCAGACATGAATCATGTTTCGGATTTCATATTGTCGCCTGTTGGAGATGTCTCGGAGCATTTCTCTGAAATCTCAGAACTCTCTTCCTGCGGCTTCAATCAGAGTCATGATAATCCTCTTCATACCTTTACTAGTTTTTATGAATGATGTATTTACTTTAAACTCTGCAAAGATACACTTTTCTATTGAAATCCCATTGGTTCAAAACGGTTCAATTTTCAGTTTCCTTCTTTTTTAGTGTGGAAAGAATGCTGGACTATAGCCATAAGTGGGTTAAAAATGATAGTTATGGCTATAGTTCAGCTTATTTATTTGTCATCTAAACAAATCGTCCAGTGTTACTACTTGCTGAAAATCACCACTATACTCATTATATTTCAGTCCATAAGTGGTAATGAGCGTAGAATGGATTGCTTTCTTTTTAGATATATGCTCTGCCAATGAGTTTTGGCGATGCATCAAGACAGAGTGGTATGACTTGCTAACAGAGAATTCCTCATTGTAGAATTTCATCTCACACATATTGATAATGTTGTCTTTTCTATCTATCAACATATCAATCTGTAGTCCTTCCTTGTTCTCGTCACCCTTATCGGTCCATGCCGATTGTGCCGAGGAGACACCTGCTATTCCCAAGGCCTCTTTTATTTGATTGATGTGCAGAAAGCAGATTTCTTCAAATGCTATTCCTCGCCAGCTATTGATGGCAGAAGAGTCAATATTGTGCATCCAGAAGTTGTCGTCTAGGGCATCGTGACCATTTACAAACTTTTGGTAGAATAGGCAGAAAGGGTCAGTTAATCGATAATACTCTTGTTTCTTGGTATATCCGAAAGGCACGTAAATCTCGATGAAGTCACTAGCGATAAGAGCTCCTAGCATTTTAGAGAGATTTCCACCTGCTGGGATATGCAGGGCATCTGATATTTCTATTCTTGTATACCCCATGTGTTTCGTGCCAAGAAAGTTGACAATCCTTTTCATTTCTTCCGGATTACTGAATACTGAAGCAAAGAGCCTGTCGTATTCTATTTTCAATTTGGCATTGTTGGTGAAGAACAGTTGGTCAATGTTTTGAGCCAAACTGAGACCTTTTTTCATATAGCCCAAGTAGTAAGGTATGCCTCCAAGAATCATGTATCCTTGGGTGATGTCATATCTAGACATCTTGATGCCTTTGGATTGGTAATATGCCTCACATTCATTGAGTGTGAATGGAGCCAACTTGATTTCGTATGTAGTTCTTCCGTATAAGCCTCCGTGGTTGTTTACTAGATTGTTGAGCATCCAAGAGTTGGCACTGCCGCAGCAAACGAGCATAATATTGCTTCTGTGGCAAGCCCATGTGTTCCAAAAACCTTCGAATGCAGTGATGAAGCCAGAACGAGGAGTGTCTAGCCAAGGCAATTCATCTAAGAATATGACTTGTCTGCTACCATTGTCTTTCTCTTCTAGATATTTAGAGAGTAGGAAGAAGGCTTCCAACCAATTTGTTGGGCATTTGCTTTTCTTCATGCCTTGCAGTTGGAGAGATAAGTAGAAATGCTTGAGCTGATTTTTCAAGCTGTTCTTTTCCGTTGCTTCATCAACAGGAGATAAACCTGCATGTCGGAATGTGATTTTTCCTTTCAAAGCTTCATCTACCAGAAAGGTTTTACCTATACGGCGACGACCATAGATGGCGACAAACTCTGCTTTGCCGCTGTGATAGAGGTCTTTAATCTCTTTGATTTCCTTTTTCCTTCCAATGATATTTTCCATAAAAAGTCGTTTTATTCGTCCGCAAAGATACAAAAATGTTTAGTTCCGGACAAATAAAACGACTTTTTTAAGATTCATTAAGGGATTGTCGCTAGCTTGAAAGTGCTATACTACCGCCATAACTATGCTAAAAAAGATAGTTATGGCGGTGTTGGCTGTCTTTCTTTATTTATGTTTTGTTATTATTGTTTTATATTCATTTGCCGTTTGCAAAGATATATAAAATAGGTGGAAGTGGATTGGTTCAAAACGGTTCAATTTCTGGCTGCCCCCTGATTTTTCTGCATTTCCTCTGTTTTGGTTCTAGAAACAAATAGATTTGCAAAATAGACCTCACACCTCACAAATATACCGTAACTGGTTGTAAATCATACGTTAGTGCTAGTGAGGTGTCGGGGCTGACACCTCACTGACACCTCACAACACCTCACAAACAAGAAATTAGATTTTTGTTGTTGGATTTAGAAGAAGAGAATTTTTTATATAAAAATAGTGAGGTGTTGTGAGGTGTGCTTGCCCACACCTCACACCATCATAGATATTGTGTATCAGTATGTTATCCCGTGTAGTGTGAGGTGTGAGGTAGAAAAGGCAATTCGTACTTCTACACAGCACAAAAAGGGGCAAATCCCTATCTAGTATCCCCAGTTTTGTTCCTCGGGACGGCACCAAAGTGCCCACACCGAGGGCACTTTGGTGCCGTCCCGAGGAACAAATATCAACATCTAGGATGGTGTTTCCCTAACTACCTCGATGAAAATTTTATGAAAAAAACTTTCGATAAAAGAGGGGATTGTCAGAAAAATAATGTAACATGTTTGCGGACAGAGCGGTGGTGTGAAATGGCATTCTTGTTAATTGGGCAGGTAACGTGCAGTGCGGTGTGCGGTCTAAAATCGAAGCTGTGTTTTATATAGTGGCGAAAGGCTGTTTTCTTATGGAGGAAAGCAGCCTTTCGCTTTTTAGTATTAGTAATGGAAGGAGCTGCCACCCAAGAACTCTCTTAGTAAAGAGGTAGGAGGGAGGTTGTTGTATGGGATGCCCTTGAAGTATTTCAGGAACTTCAGGAGGCGATATGCCTCGGCATACTCCTCACAATTCTCGGGTACCTGCTGCAACAGCGGCTCGGCTTGCATCTTGATGACAGCCAGCTCATAGAGCATCGCCGTATTGAGCATGGCATCGGCATTCTCCTGGAATGGGAAGATCCACTTGTTCTCGCCGGCTCTTACCGATGGCCAGCGATGGATGGTCTCCTGGGCAGATACGCCACGATACTTGTAGTCGCGGATGATGCGGCGCAAGAGGCGATTGTCCGTGGTTGGGATATAGTTGTGATTGTCCAGCAAGATGGTGGTCAAGGCTGATGCATATACCCTGAATATCTGCTCGTTAGGTATCTGCGAAGTCAACTCAGGGTTGAGGGCGTGGATGCCTTCTACCACCAAGACGTTCTCTGGAGTCATCTTCAGTTTCTTGCCGCTCTTCTTGCTCTTGCCCGTCTGGAAATCATACTTCGGCAATTCCACTTCCTCGCCTCGGAAGAGGGCGTTGAACTGGTCGTTGATGAGCTGCAAGTCGAGGGCATAGATGCTCTCATAATCATATTCTCCATTGTCATCTTTCGGGGTTTTCTCTCTGTCCACAAAGTAATCGTCCAGGGAAATCTGCAAGGGTTTCAGCCCGTTTACGGCTAGCTGGATGCTCAGTCGCTTGCACGAGGTGGTCTTGCCCGATGATGACGGACCGGCAAGCAATACCAGTTTCACACCTTTTCTGTTAGCTATCTCCTCGGCTATCTTGGCAATCTTCTTCTCCTGCAAGGCTTCGCTGATATTGATGATGTCGGTGGTATAGCCTGCGTCCACAGCCTGATTAAAGTCGCCCACGGTGCGGATGCCCAGGATGCTCTGCCAGCGATGGTGCTCCTTGAATATCTCAAACATCTTGTCTTGCTTGGTCAGTTCGCCCAACTGGTCGGGGTTCTTGACCGAAGGAATGCGCAGCAACATGCCGTCATAGTACTTCTCCAAGCCGAAGAGGTAGAGCTGGGAGGTGTTGGTGAGCAGCGTGCCGTAGTAGAAATCCACATATTCACCTATTTTATAATAGGTAGTATAGATGGAGCCCGAAGTCTTCAAGAGCTTCACTTTCTCCACGTCGCCCTTCTCCTCGAACAAGGCGATAGCTTCCTCGGTAGGCACGGTGAAGCGGCGGATAGGCATCTTGGCATCGATAATCTCCTGCATGCGCTTGTGGATGATGTTGACATCCTCGTCAGCAAGAGGGCGACCGAGGTGCACATCTACATAGAAGCCATTGGATACCGGAATGTCGATGACCACATCGGTGGCAGGATAGATATCTTGCACCGCCTTGCAGAGCACGAAGAAGAGGGTGCGGGTGTAGGCGCGCGAACCCGAGGAGGAGGTCATGTCGAGGAACTCCACGTCCTTGCTGTTATATACACGGTAGTGCATGCCTTCAACCTTATTATTTACCCTCGCAGAGACCGGTCCATGGGTCATTTTGAGGTCAAATGCAGAAAAAACATCAAAAAGTGTGCTTCCGATTTCCACTTTCTGAGATTTTTTATTATTTTTGCAACGGATTTGTATCATCTGTTTCATTAGCGTTACGTTTTTGTTACACGATTATGCATATTTTTCCACGGGGTAAAGTTACGAAGAAATTCGATAACTTGATGAATTTGACAACATAAATTAAGTAATAATATGTCGATTTGGATATTTTTTAGGCTTATCGGAGCACTCGCCCTACTTATGTTCGGTATGAAGACCATGAGCGACAGTTTGCAGAAGATGGCGGGACCACAGCTCCGCCACGTGTTAGGTACTATGACCACCAATCGTGTGACGGGCATCCTTTCGGGTACGCTCATCACGGCTGCGGTGCAATCGTCAACAGCCACCACGGTGATGACGGTTTCGTTTGTTAATGCCGGTCTCCTCACCCTTGCCCAAGCCATCTCGGTCATCATGGGAGCCAACATCGGAACCACGCTTACCGCATGGATTATGAGTGCAGGTTTCTCATTCAACATCACCGACTTCGTATGGCCAGCCTTCTTCTTTGCAATCATCTTGATCTATAGCAAGAAGCGCAAGATAGTAGGCGATTTCATCTTCGGTATCTCCTTTATGTTCCTCGGTTTGGGAACTTTACGTCAAACCGGTATCGACATGGACTTGGCTCACAATCAGCCAGTTCTCGATTTCTTCGCAAGCTTTGACCCACAGAGCTTTCTCACCACCATTACATTCTTGATTATTGGTAGTATCCTGACCATGTGTGTGCAGAGTTCGGCAGCCGTCATGGCCATCACGATGATACTCTGCTCTACTGGCGTATTGCCTATCTATCAGGGCATTGCGCTCGTGATGGGCGAGAACATCGGTACCACCGTGACCAGTAACGTGGCTGCGCTCACTGCCAATACGCAGGCTCGAAGAGCGGCGATGGCGCACATGGTGTTCAATATCTTCGGTGTGCTGTGGATATTGTGCGTGTTCAAGCCATTTATCAATCTCGTTTGCGGCTGGGTGGGCTACGACGTGGATATGGCGAAGGGAGCCCCTGGCTTCTATGCCAATGCCGCCAAGCTCTCGTTTGTGCTTGCTGCCTTCCATACCACCTTCAACCTCTCCAATACCTTTATATTAGTATGGTTTGTCCCACAGATAGAGAAGTTGGTATGCCAGATTATCCGTCCTAAGAAGAATGCCGAGGAGGATGACTTCCGCCTGCGCTTTATCCAGACGGGTATCATGAAGACCCCTGAAATCTCCGTCTTGGAGGCTCAGAAGGAGATCCACTCTTTCGGCGAGCGCATCCAGCGTATGTTTGGCATGGTGAAGGAGTTGCTGGGCGAGACCAATGAGGATAAGTTTGTAAAACTCTATACCCGCATCGAGAAGTATGAGGGCATTTCCGACAACATGGAGATAGAGATAGCCAAGTATCTGGACCAGGTGAGCGATGCCCATCTGAGCGATGAGACCAAGGCTAAGATTCGCGCCATGCTGCGTGAGATCTCGGAGATAGAGAGTATCGGCGATAGCTGCTACAACATCGCTCGTACGCTGAACCGTCGCATCCGAGGCAAGGAAGACTTTATCCCTAACCAGTATGAGCACATGCACCAGATGATGGAACTCACCGACAATGCCCTGACACAGATGAACATCACCCTCGTGGGACATAAGGGCGACAATGATGCCAACCTCTCCTTCAACATTGAGAACGAGATCAATAACTATCGCAATCAGTTGAAGAGCCAGAACATCAATGACGTGAACAACCATCTATATACATACGCCATCGGCACCATGTATATGGACATCATTCAGGAATGCGAGAAGCTGGGCGACTATGTGGTTAATGTAGTTGAGGCTCGTATGGGTGTAAGACAGCATGAGGCATAAGAATAAAAAATCCCTTCACCAAGCGAAAGGTGAAGGGATTTTTTATGTTTTTATAATTTGTTGCCGTAGCAGAGGTCTCCGGCATCGCCGAAACCAGGTACGATGTACTTGTGCTCGTTGAGTCCCTCGTCGATAGAGGCACACCAGATAGTGGTCTTCTCATCAGGGAAGGTGTTCTTGATGTGCTCGATGCCCTCAGGAGCGGCAAGCACGCAAGCCACGTGGATGTGCTTAGGGTTGCCCTTGGTGAGGATGGCCTTCAATCCCATCTCCATGCTGATGCCAGTGGCAAGCATAGGGTCGGCGATGATGAGCGTCTTGCCCTCAATCTCTGGTGTGGCTAGATACTCGATGTGTACGCCAACCTCCGTGTGGCTGTCGTTGGTATACTCACGATAAGCGCTGACAAAGGCATTGCCAGAATGGTCGAAAACATTGAGGAATCCCTCATGGAAAGGCAGTCCGGCACGGAAGATGGTGCCAATGACTATCTTGTCGGTAGGGAGATTGACATCTGCTACACCAAGCGGTGTAGTAACTTTGGTTGCTTCGTAATCGAGGGTCTTTGATATTTCAAAAGCCTCGTACTCACCGATTCTCTTGATATTGTTGCGGAAGAGGAGTCGGTTCTTTTGATAATCACAGTCGCGCATCTCTGCCAAGTAGCGGTTGATGATGCAGTTATGTTCACTCAGGTTATTAATCTTCATAGCTGTAGTTTTTGTGCAAAGGTACAAGAAATCTCGGAATTGACAAAATGTTTTGGGAATATTTGCAAAGTCAACGTGGCAAATTATGGCTGGAAGGGACGGATTTTAAATTCTTTAACCTAAAAAGATTTTAAAATACATTATTTATATCCAAGAATCTTTGCCGTAAAACATATTTTTCGTAACTTTGCGGCGGTTTTAAGGAAAGAAAAATATTTCACAACTTATAATACATTTAAATAAAATGGCAAAGTTTGATAAGTCAGTTTTAGCAAAGTACGGAATCACAGGTACTACTGAGGTTCTTTACAATCCTTCTTACGAGGTATTGTTCAACGAGGAGACTAAGGAAGGTCTCCAGGGTTTTGAGGTTGGTCAGGAGACTGAGCTCGGTGCAGTTAACGTAATGACTGGTATTTACACTGGTCGTTCTCCTAAGGATAAGTTCATCGTTGACGATGAGAACTCTCACGATACAGTATGGTGGGATTCTGAGGAGTATCACAACGATAACCACAAGGCTACGAAGGAGGCTTGGGCAGCTGTAAAGGAGATCGCTAAGAAGGAGCTTTCTAACAAGAAATTGTATGTTGTTGATGGTTTCTGCGGTACACACAAGGATACACGTATGAAGGTACGTTTCATCGTTGAGGTTGCTTGGCAGGCTCACTTCGTAACAAATATGTTCATCCGTCCTCAGAATGAGGCTGAGTTCGATCAGGAGCCAGACTTCATCGTATACAACGCTTCTAAGGCTAAGGTTGAGAACTGGAAGGAATTGGGTCTTCACTCAGAGACTGCAGTTGTATTCAACGTAACATCTAAGGAGCAGGTTATCATCAACACATGGTATGGTGGTGAGATGAAGAAGGGTA